>DATEII010000190.1:0-21720 GCA_035279135.1 Steroidobacteraceae bacterium | reverse complement strand
TGAAGATGGCGAACACCAGCATCTGGACGATGAGTGTTACGGTGATATTCACGCGCGTCTCCTCGACGAGCTAACTATTACTGGCCAGCCGCCTGGGTGATCGGGACCAGGAACGGATTCTGGAACGTGAAGAACAGGGCGAAACCGATACCGACGAACGCGACCGCGTCGAGCAGACCGGCAACGATGAACATCTTCACCTGCAGTGCCGGCGTCAGCTCCGGCTGGCGCGCGGCGCCTTCCAGGAACTTTCCGCCGAGCAGGCCGAAGCCGATGGCGGTGCCGAGCGCTCCCAGGCCGAAGATCAGGCCGACGCCGAGAGCGGTGAAGCCCTGGATTTGCGCGATGTTTGCGAGATTTTCCATTTTTCCTCCGAAAGAAACGGCTAGCTAATTGATGAAAGGATCAGTGATGGGTCTCGTGCGCCTGCGAGAGGTACACGATGGTCAGCACCATGAAGATGAACGCCTGCAGCGGGATGACCAGGATGTGGAAGCACGCCCACGCGGCGCCGAACACCAGCTGGCCGAACGCGCCGGCGATGCCGGCCGCGGAATTGATGGCGAAGCTGCCGCCGAGCACCGCGAGCAGCAGGAAGATGACCTCGCCCGCGTACAGGTTGCCGTACAGGCGCAGGCCGAGTGAAACGGGGCGCGCGAGGTGCTCGATGAGGTTCAACAGCAGGTTGAACGGCATCATCCACTTGCCGAACGGATGCGTGAGCAGTTCCCAGGTGAATCCGCGGAAGCCTTTGATCTTGAAGCTGTAGAACATCACGATCAGGAAAACCGTGATGGACAGGCCGAAGGTGATGTTGAGGTCGGTCGAGGGCACCACCTTCAGGTGCTCGATGTCAAAACCCTTCTTCGCGATCAGCGGGAAGAGATCGACCGGCACGTTGTCCATGAAGTTGAACAACAGGATCCAGCAGAAGATGGTGAGCGCCAGCGGCGCGATCAGCTTGCTTTGCCCGTGGAAGGTGTCGCGAACCTGCGAGTCGACGAACTCGACCATCACTTCCACGAAGCTCTGGAACTTGCCGGGCACACCCGAGGTGGCCTTGCGCGCCGCCAGGTAAAAGGAAACCACGAAGACCAGCCCGAGCAGCACCGAGAAGAAGATGCTGTCGAGGTTGAAGGTCCAGAAACCCTCACCGTGCTGCAGATTCTGCAGGTGGTGGACGATGTACTCGCCCCCGGAGGGCGCGTGCTCGGCTGCGTGTTCGGCTGCTGCCATCTGTCTTCTTTCCTATCGCTTGGCCGTGCTCGCGGTTCCTGCCAGTGGCGGCAGCGCATTCGCGAGCGCGATCCAGTACACAAACAACGTGGCGATGTAAGTACCAAACAGTGCCGCGAACGACACCTTCATCAGGGTGAACACCGCGACGAATGCCGCCACGGTCACCGCCAGCTTCACGCCCTCGCCCACGTAAAAGGACTTCGCGATCTGGTCGGCCGGCGCACCCGCGCGCGAGCCGAAGCCGATGAGCGCGAGCGCAGCACTGGCCACAGCCGAGATGCCGCCGCCCACGAGCGACGACAGGCCAGGGGTACGACCCCACACCGCGAAACAAATGATCGCGGCCACAACCGTCACGACGACCTGGCCGAGCACTACGCTCATCGCCAGTCGCCTCGCCTGGGGCAACTCAAGGGTGACCACGACACTCCTACTGCAAGTCGACAATCCGCATACAACGAGCCCGCGCGAACCGCAGGCAATACTTCAGCGATGTACGAAAATTGTTTTGGCCTGCAACGACTTACGGTGCCTTGGCCAAGGGGCGCGCATTATATACGCCGACCCCCACTGCTTCAACACGGATAAGCGGGAAAAGTCGCGGGCGGCGCGCGACATGACCATAAGTCGCCGGACCTTACCCGCCCGACAGTGAATGGATCCGCAATTGCCGGAAGCGAAGGTGGCTCTTCGTGGTCCGCAGTGCAAACCAGCCGGAGGTATAGGGCGCCGGATCCTCGAGGGAGAACAGGATTCGCCCATCCCGGCGGTATTCGATGTGGGATCCGTCCGCGACCAGCGTGATGCGCTGCCACCGATTGGCGACCAGCAAAGTGTCGGGCGCCGAGAGATCGTGCTGCGCCAGAAGAGGTCGCTGCTCCGGGTCGCCGATATAGCGGCGGAAGCGGGTGGTGGTGTTGCGGTTGCCGCCGAGACCGACGTAGTAGGTGCGCAGGTCGTTGTAGGCCTCGAAACGCCCGGCACGAAACGGCGACATCGGGGCGCCGCCATCGGGATTGGTGGCCATCCAGAAAACATTGAGGTCGCTGACCTGGTCGTTGGGACCGCCCTCGGCGACCGCGGCTGCCTCGAACTCGATCTGGATGGCACCCGTGAGCCGTGGTTTGAACCACAAGGTGAGACCGGCGGGTGTGTCGATGTCCAGCAACCCATCGCGGGCCACCACGCGCGCGGCGGGCTGTTCGGCTTCCATCACCCAGGCGTCCGCGGACGCGAAATCATCGGCGAACAGCAGCGTGGCAGGCGCGGGCTGCGTGGCACAGCCGGCGAGCCCGAGGACGCTAATGAATATGAGCGAGGATGCCGTCCAGCTCATCGAGCGAGTGGTAGCTCACCACGACCTTACCCTTGCCGGCGCCCGTGTGCTGGATCTCGACGGGCGCGCCGAGTTTCTCCGAAAGCTCGTCCTGCAGGCGCTGCACGTTCGGATCGAGGCCTTTCGCGCTGTCCTTGCCCACCGACGTGCCGCCGCCACCCTTGTTGAGCAGCGCGCGCACCATGGCCTCGGTGTCGCGCACCGAGAGGCCCTTCCTGGCGACCAGCGAGCCGACTTCGATCTGCTGGCGACGCTGCGACAGGCCTAACAAGGCGCGAGCGTGGCCCATCTCGAGCTCGCGCTTCTCGACGAAGCTGCTGATCTCGGGCGGCAGTTCGAGCAGGCGCAGCAGGTTCGAAACCGCGGCACGCGAACGGCCCACGGCGTCCGCCGCCTGCTGGTGCGTGATGCCGAACTCGGTGATCAGCCGGTCGAGCGCGCGCGCTTCTTCGAGCGGGTTGAGGTTCTCGCGCTGGATGTTCTCGATGAGCGCCATCGCGATGGCGGCCTCGTCCGGCACGCGGCGGATGACGGCCGGCACGGTGACCAGGCCGGCGATCTGCGCGGCACGCCAGCGGCGCTCGCCGGCGATGATCTCGTAGCGCTGCGATTCTCCCGGCGCGGCGCCATCGACCGGACGCACGACGATCGGCTGCACGATGCCCTGCGCCTTGATCGAGTCGGCCAGTTCCTGCAGGGATTCCTGCCGCATGTCGACGCGCGGCTGGTACTTGCCCCGCTGCAGCAGGTCGAGCGGCAGGTTGGCGAGCTCATCACCCGGCAGCTTGTTCGCGGCCGGAGGCGGCGCGGCCTGCGCTCCCGGCACGGCGGGAGCGGCCGGCTCGGGCCGGCGCGTCATCTGGCCGAGCAGCGCTTCGAGGCCTCGGCCCATGACCGGTTTCTTCTGGCTCATGAAATAAATGATAGGGGGTCTGGCTCCATTTTGGTCCTACAAAATGGTGCCTGACCCCATTTCTTCGCCGGCCACCAGCGTCTTGTACATGACATAGGCATCGACGAACCCCAGCCGCGCGTGCCGGAACGCCCCCGGCAAACGACCGGCGATCTGGAATCCGAGGCGCTGCCAGAGCCGGACCGCGCGCTCGTTGGTGGAGACCACGAAGTTGAACTGCATGGCCCGAAAGCCCCGTTCCAGCGCCCACTTCTGCGAGTGCTCGCACATCCGTGCCGCGATCCCGCGACCCTGGGCCTCGGCCGCGACCACGTAGCCGCAGTTGCACACGTGCGAGCCCAGGCCCGGCTGGTTGGGCTTGATGAAGTAGGTGCCGAGGATGCGGCCCTGTTCCTCGGCCACGAACGTGGCCAGCGGCGCGTCGATCCAGATCCTGCGCGCCTCGGCCTCACCGATGTCCGGCGCGAAGCTGTAGGTTTCGCCGGCCGCGAACGTCGCGTGGAGCATGGCCCAGACGACGGCCCAGTCCGGGTCGCGGAATGGCCGGATGGTCGTCATCTAACTAGCGGCTTCAGTTGAGCGGGCGCTCGTCGGCCGCGGGCGCGGCTTCCGCGGGCGGCGTCACGTGCGGCTCGTTCGCGGCGGCCTCGTCTTCCTTGCGCAGCATCTCGCCCGCGAGCGCCAGGTATGCGAGCGCGCCGCGCGAGTCCTTGTCGTGCTGCAGGACCGGCTTGCCGAACGACGGCGCCTCGGCCAGCCGCACGTTGCGCGGCACGATGGTGCGAAATACTTTCTCCCCGAACACCTGGATGAGCTGGCTCGAGACTTCGTTCGCGAGATTGTTCCGCGGGTCGAACATGGTGCGCAGGATGCCTTCGATCTCGAGGTTCGGATTCACCGCGCCCTTGATCTGCTCGATGGTGTTCACCAGCGCGGACAGTCCTTCGAGCGCGTAGTACTCGCACTGCATCGGGATCAGCACGCTCTGCGCCGCGACCAGCGCGTTCAGCGTGAGCATGTTCAACGCCGGCGGGCAGTCGATCAGGATCACTTCGTACTGCGAGTAGACAGGCCGCAACGCGTTGCGCAGCTTGAGCTCGCGACCCGCCATCGTGGTCAGCAGGCGCACCTCGGCGGCGGTCAGGTCCTGGTTCGACGGCATCAACGACAGGCCGGGTGTCGACTCGAGCGGCAGGATCACCGACGCGGCCTCGGCCTCGCCTAACAACACGTCACCGGTGCCGCGCTGGATCTGCGACTTCTCGATGCCGCAGCCCATGGTCGCGTTGCCCTGCGGATCGATGTCGATGAGCAGCACGCGCCGACGCGTGGCGGCGAAGGATGCCGCGAGATTCACGGCCGTCGTCGTCTTGCCGACGCCGCCCTTCTGGTTCGCAACCGCGATGATGCGTTTCATGGCCGCAATCTTAGTCCCGAAAACTGTCGCAAGGTGGCGAACTCGGCGGGTCACCACAACGCGGGCTCGATGGGCAGGATGGCCCGCTGGGAGTCCGCGATCGCAAAACGGCCGAGCGACGGGGAATATGTCTCCATGCGCATCGATCGACCGTCGGGCTGGATTTCGAACAGCCGCAGGTAACCGAGCCCGCCTTCGTTCAGCAGCTGGAAATTCGCCAGCACCTGTTGCACGAGGTTGCCCGCGTCGCCGCGGCTCTCCAGCAGACCGGTGCCGGTGCCGCCGACGTGCCCGCACAACACCAGGAAGATTCCCGGGTGCCGGCGCACCAGCGCCTGCCACAGCATCTCGCCGTCGTACTCGCGATCGTGCAGTGCCTCGAGCCAGCTCATGTCGTACCAGAGCGGATTCCAGCGCTGCGCGGTGCCGCGCGTGTGCCAGTCGTAGCGCGTGGAATCCTCGTAGAGGTAGGCATGCGTCACGACGATCACGCGATCGTGGGCGTACTGCGACAGCACCGAGCTCGCCCAGGCGACGGTCGATGCGCGCGGCGCCCATTCGAGCACGAGCACACCGAGCGTCACGCGCGGCAGGTCGATGCGGTAGTAGGCGTTTTCGATCGAGCCGCGCTTGTCTTCGGCCAGCGACGCGGCGGCTACGCCCGGCGGCGCCCGAAAATAGTTGTCGAACAGCGTGTGGCGGCGATGCGCATCGCCATTGTGGCCGTAGTCGTGGTTGCCGGTCGCGAGCAGGATGGGCAGGCGATCCTGGAAAGGCTCGATCTGGTCGCGGAACCAGCGCCATTCGTCGCGCGTGTTGTGTTCCGTGAGATCGCCCATGTAGAGCGCGGCTCGGACTCCGCGCTGCGACATGGCATCGGCGAGCCAGCTCAGCTGGGCCGCCAGATGTGGCGAGCGACACTTGGTGTAGTACTGCACGTCCGGCAGCATGGCAATGGTGATGCCGCCCGGCGTCGGCGCCATCGCGCCGGCCGTGACCGTGGGCTCGAGCACGCGAGGCGTGTTGGCGTAGCCGACATCATCGGGTGCCGCGCAATCGAGTCCTTTGCCGTGCGCCTGCCGCGCCGTGCACGCCGCGGCCAGGAACGTCGCGACCAGATACGTCGCGACGACGGCGGGCCGCTTCACGCAGCGCGCCTCGACAACACCACCGCGTGACGCTCGGCCTCGAGGCCGGGCACACGCAGGCGCGTCACCTCGGCCTGCCAGCCTCGCGGCACTTCGCGCAGTTCCTCGTCCGGCGCGCGGCCCTTCATGGCCAGCAGACGTCCGCGCGGTCCGAGTAGCTTGCCCGCATCCCGGATCAGCTCGGCCAGCGAGCTGACCGCGCGGGCCACCACCAGGTCGAAGCCCTTTTCGCCCTGGTAGTTCTCGGCGCGCGCCGCGAGCGCCCGCGCGTTGCGGATGTCGAGCGCGGTGATGCCTTCGGACACGAAGCGGATCTTCTTCTGCGTGCCGTCGATGAGCGTGAAGTCGCGCTGCGGGCAGGCCACCGCGAGCGGAATGCCGGGAAATCCTCCGCCCGTGCCCACGTCGAGGATGCGTTTCGCGTCGCCGAGATGCGGCACCACCGACAGGCTGTCGAGCATGTGCAGCGTGAGGATGCCTTCCCACGACACGATCGAGGTCAGGTTCACGTGCGCATTCCGCTCACGCAGCATGTGCGCATAGCGCCACAGCAGTTCGAGCTGCGACTGGTCGAGGTCGAAGCCGATCTCGTTGGCGCCGGTGTCGAGCCGCGCCTTCCATTCGCGCTCGTCGGAAAGTGCTTCCTGGGTCACGCAGGGCCTAGTTGGCGACCAGAGCGGCCATGAATTCCGTGACCGGGATGGCGTCGAAATCCTTGCGCGCGAACAGTGCCTTGATGGCCTCGGTCTGCCGCTCGGAGAAATGCGCAGCCACCGAATCCTCGAACTTCTTCACCAGCACCGGCATGCCTTCGGCACGTCGCTTGCGATGCCCGATCGGGAAATCCACGCGCTGCTGCAGCTTCGTGCCGTCGCTCAGGAAAATGGTGAGCGCATTGCCGATGTGGCGCTTGTCGCGTTCGTAGTATTCCTTCGTGAACGTGGTGTTTTCCTTCACTTCCATCTTGGCGCGCAACACGTCGATGCGCGGATCGTGCGCAATCACGTCCTCGTAATCAGCAGCGGTGAGGCGGCCGAAGATCAGCGGCACCGCGACCATGTACTGGATGCAATGATCGCGGTCGGCCGGGTTCGCGAGCGGGCCGGTCTTGTCGATGATGCGCACGCCCGGTTCCTGCGTCTCGATGACGATGCGGTCGATGAGCGCGATCCTGTCCTTCACCTTCTCGTGCAGGGTCATCGCGCATTCCACGGCCGTCTGCGCGTGGAACTCCGCGGGATAACTGATCTTGAACAGCACGTTTTCCATGACGTAGCTGCCGAGCGGCTGCGCCAGCGTCAGCGGCTTGCCCTTGAACAACACGTCCTGGAAACCCCAGGTCTTCGCGGACAGCGCCGAGGGATAACCCATCTCGTTCTTGAGCGCGAACAACGCGTGGCGTACGGCGCGCGAGGTGGCATCCCCGGCGGCCCAGCTCTTGCGGGAGCCCGTGTTCGGCGCGTGCCGGTAGGTGCGCAGCGCGCCGCCGTCGATCCACGCGTTCGACAACGCGTTGACGATCTGCTCGAGGGAGCCGCCCAGCATCGCGGTGGCGACGGCCGTCGACGCGACGCGCACCAGCAGCACGTGGTCGAGCCCCACGCGGTTGAAGCTGTTCTCGAGCGCGAGCACGCCCTGGATCTCGTGCGCCTTGATCATCGCGGTCAGCACGTCGCGCAGGGTCAGCGGCTTCTCGCCGAGCAGGATGGCGCGCCGCGATAGATAGTCCGCCACCGCGAGGATCGCGCCGAGGTTGTCGGAAGGATGGCCCCACTCCGCGGCCAGCCAGGTGTCGTTGAAGTCGAGCCAGCGCACCATGGCACCGATGCTGAACGCACCCATGACGGGATCGAGCTCGTAACTCGTGCCCGGCACGCGTGAGCCGCCCGGCATGGTGGCGCCCGGCACCACGGGTCCCAACAACCGCGTGCAGGCCGGGTACCCGAGCGCCTGGAAGCCGCAGGCCAGCGTGTCCATGAGGCAGTACTTCGCGGTCTCGTAGGCGGGCTTGCTGTCGACCTGGAAGTTTTTGGTGTAATCCGCGATCGCCACCAGCAGCTCGTCGGGCTGCGGGCGCTGCGCGGACTTGTAGTCGTGCGAGGACATAGGACTCCGTTTACGGCGCGCTCACGCGGCCGTCAATTTCAAACCGACGACGCCGGCGACGATCAACGTGAGGCACGCGACTTTGCCGACGCTCACCGGCTCTCCAAACAACCACATGCCGGCGATCGCGGTGCCCGCCGCGCCCACGCCCACCCAGGCGACGTACGCGGTGCCGATGGGCAGCGACTTCAACGCCACGCCCAGCAGGCCGAAGCTCACCGCCATGGCCGCGACGGTCAGCACACTCGGTACCAGCCGCATGAAGCGGCGGCGCGCATTCTATCCCTACTCGCGCATCTGCGCGGCCACGAGCTCCGCGAGTCGGCGTACCGAGAAGCCGCGTACCGGGTCGTTCCACTTGCCTTGCTGGATCTCGCTGTCGGGAATCACGACGTTGAACTCCATCTGCAAGGCGCCGACCAGCTCGATGAGGTCTCGCTCGGTGAAACCCTGCGCGAACAGCGACTGCACGGTATTGATCTCCACGCCCTGGCGGCCGATCTGTTTCGCGGCGAGGTCTCGGATGATGTCGACGATCTCGTGCATCGGCACCGGCTGCGCGGCCGCGCCGGGCGTCGCCAGCGCGAGGCCGGTGGCCAGGCACAGGGCGACGAGCGCGGCACGCATCACGGCCGCTGCGCGAGCGGCACGAACCTGCGGTTCTCGGGGCCCGTGTAGTTAGCGGCCGGGCGGATGATCTTGCCGTCCTCGCGTTGCTCGATGACGTGGGCGCTCCAGCCGGTGGTGCGCGCGATCACGAACAACGGCGTGAACATCGCGGTTGGCACGCCCATGAGGTGGTAACTGACCGCGCTGTACCAGTCGAGGTTGGGGAACATCTTCTTGATGTCCCACATCAGCGTCTCGATGCGCGCCGCGATCGAGAACAGCTTCGTGTCGCCGGCTTCCTTCGCGAGCTTCTCCGCCACGCGCTTGATGATGACGTTGCGCGGATCGGCCACGGTGTACACCGGGTGACCGAAGCCGATCACGATCTCCTTGTTGGCCACGCGGCGCCGGATGTCGGCGTCCGCCTCGTCCGGATCCGCGTAACGCTGCTGGATGACCAGAGCCACTTCGTTGGCGCCACCGTGTTTGGGTCCGCGCAGCGCGCCGATGGCGCCCGTGATCGAGGAGTAGAGGTCCGAGCCCGTTCCCGCGACGACCCGCGCGGTGAACGTCGAGGAGTTGAACTCGTGCTCCGCGTAGAGATTCAGCGAGGTGTGCATGGCGCGCACCCAGCTCGCCGGCGGCGAACGACGATGCAGCAGGTGCAGGAAGTGCCCGCCCACGGAATCGTCGTCCGTTTCGACGTGGATGCGCTGGCCGTTGTGCGACCAGTGATACCAGTAGCAGAGCATCGAGCCGAAGCTCGCCACGAGGTGATCCGCGATCTCGCGTGCCCCGGCCGCGTCGTGGTCGTCCTTCTCCGGCAGCAGGCAGCCCAGCGTCGAGGCACCGGTACGCAACACGTCCATCGGGTGCGTGGCCGCCGGCAGCTGCTCGAGCACCGCGCGCAGCGGCGCCGGCAGACCGCGCAGCGACTTGAGCTTCGCCTTGTACCCGGCCAGCTCGGCCACGTTCGGCAGCTTGCCATGGATCAGTAGATGGGCGAGCTCCTCGAATTCGCAGGTCTCCGCCACCTCGAGGATGTCGTACCCACGGTAGTGAAGGTCGTTGCCGCTGCGGCCCACCGTGCACAACGCGGTGTTGCCGGCGGTGACGCCCGACAGCGCGACGGACTTCTTGGGCTTGAACCCGGCGGCGGCATTGGCTTCCGTGGCGCTCATTTCGATTTCTCCTTCTCACTGGAGAACAGCGCGTCGAGCTTGCGCTCGTAGGCGTGGTAGTCGAGGTACTTGTAGAGGTCGTCGCGCGTCTGCATCTCGCCGAGCACGTTCTTCTGCGTGCCGTCCTCGCGGATGGCCTGGTAGACCTTGAGCGCCGCGAGGTTCATCGCGCGGTAGGCCGAGCAGCAGTGCAGCACGATGTCGACCCCGGCCGAACCCAGCTCCTCGCGCGTATATAAAGGTGTCTTGCCGAACTCGGTGATGTTGGCCAGCACCGGCACTTTCACCGCGTCCTTGACCTTGCGATACATGGCGAGATCGGTGATGGCCTCGGGGAACACGGCATCGGCGCCCGCCTCCGCGCAGGCCACGAGGCGTGCGAGCATCTCGTCGAGTCCCTGGCTCGCGAGCGCGTCGCTGCGCGCCATGATCACGAAGCTCGCGTCGGTGCGCGCATCCACGCAGGCCTTGATTCGGTCGACCATCTCGTCCTTCGACACGACTTCCTTGCCGGGCCGGTGACCGCAGCGCTTGGACTGCACCTGGTCCTCGATGTGGAAGCCGGCCGCTCCCGCCTTGGTGAACGAACGCACCGTGCGCGCGATGTTGAACGCGCCGCCCCAGCCGGTGTCGGCGTCCACGAGAAGCGGCAGCGTGCTCGCCTCGGTGATGCGCCGGATGTCGATGAGCACGTCATCCATGGTGCTGATGCCGAGATCCGGCAGGCCCAGCGAGTTGGCGGCCACACCGCCGCCCGATAGATAGAGTGCGCGGAACCCCGTGGCCTCGGCCAGGCGCGCCGCGTAGGCGTTGATGGCGCCAACCACCTGCAGGGGTTTTTCCGCCGCGAGCGCGGCGCGGAGTTTCGCACCCGCGGACAGCGGTGCGGGGGTGGAAGCAGTCATGTTGGCCGCAGTGTACGGCCGCTAGCCGATCTTTACGACCGTGCGCCCCGTGACCTGGCCGTCGATGTAGGCCTGGAACGCACCCGGCAGTTCCGCGAGCGGGATCGTTCGGCTCACGATGCGCTCCAGGTGCCGGGTCTTGAGATCGCCCGCGATGCGCTGCCACACCTCGAGCCGCTCCGCGCGCGGCGTCGCCGAGGAGTTGATGCCGAGCAGATTCACGCCACGCAGGATGAAAGGCATGACCGTGGTCCTGAGCTCGGCGCCGCCGGCGAGCCCCACGCTCGCGATGTTGCCCCAGAAATCCACGTGGCGCGTGAGGCCGGCGAGCATCTCGCCGCCCACGCTGTCGATGGCGCCGCCATAACGCGCCGCTTCGAGCGCCTTGCTGCCGAGCGCGAGTTGTTCGCGCGTGAGCACCGTGCTCGCGCCTAACGACTTCAGGTAGTCGAAGGCGCGGGCCTTGCCCGTGACCGCGATCACCTCGTAGCCGCGCGCGCTCAACATGTCGATGGCGAGGCTGCCGACTCCACCGGTGGCGCCCGTCACCACCACGGGACCGCGCGCCGGCGACTGGCCGTTGCGCTCCATGCGATGGATGGCGAGCGCCGCGGTGAATCCTGCCGTGCCGAGCGCCATCGCGCGGAACGTGTCGAGGCCGGGCGGCATCGGAATCACGCTCTCGCCCTTCACGCGCGCGCGTGCCGCGTACCCGCCGTCGACCGTTTCGGAGAGTCCGCAGCCGGTCACCAGCACCACGTCGCCCGGTTCGTGACGCGGATCACCGGATTCGCGCACCACGCCCGCGAGATCGATGCCACCGACCAGCGGATAGCGGCGCAGGATCCTGCCCGCGCCCGTGGCCGCGAGCGCGTCCTTGTAGTTGATGTCGGAGTACTCGACGTCGATGACCACCTCGCCGGGCGAAAGCTGGTCGAGCGTCAGGTCCTCGAAACGTCCGGCCACCTTGCCGTCGGTTTCATGGATGCGGAATGCCTTGAAGCTGCTCATGCGCTGCGTCCTTTCAGCGGGTTGCTTTCAGCAGAGCATGGGCCTGACGCGCGCATCTGTAGGTGGGCGCCGCAGCAGCGCGCCGCCCGCGCGTACCGCGCGCACGGTCCGCCGCTAACCTTGTCAGGATGTCGCGCATCGTTGGTCGAGTCCTCCCCGTCGCTCAGGCTAGTATCGTGCCATGAAATACGACTACGACCTGTTCGTCATCGGCGCAGGCTCGGGCGGCGTACGAGCCGCGCGCATCGCCTCACAAGCCGGCGCGCGCGTGGCCATCGCCGAGGAATACCGCATCGGCGGCACCTGCGTGATCCGCGGCTGCGTGCCCAAGAAATTCCTCGTGTACGGCGCCGAGTTCGCGCAGTTCTTCAGTGACGCGGCAGGGTACGGCTGGACCGTGGACCCGCCGCGCTTCGACTGGGCCACGTTGCGCGACAACGTGCAGAAGGAAGTCACGCGGCTCTCCGGCATCTATACCTCGAACCTCATCAAGGCGGGTGTCACGCCGTTCGAGGAGCGCGCCGAGCTGGTCGACGCGCACACGGTGAAGCTCCTGAAGTCCGGCAGCGAGATCACGGCCGAGCGCATCCTGATCGCGACCGGCGGGAGGCCGCAATTGCCGGAGGGAGTGCCCGGCGTCGAGCTCGGCATCACGTCGAACGAAGCATTCCTGCTCGACAAACTGCCGCGACGCATCGTCATCGCGGGTGGTGGCTATGTCGCGCTCGAATTCGCCAATATCTTTCATGGCCTGGGTGTGGAAACGCACATCGTGCATCGCGGGGACCGGGTACTGCGCGGCTTCGATGATGACCTGCGCGCACACCTGCACATCGAGACGGAACGCAGCGGCATCAAGCTGACCATGCGCAATACGTTCTCGAGTATCACCAGGCACGGCGACGGCCTGCGCATCACCCTGACGAACGGCCAGCACGTGGATGCGGACCAGGTGCTGTTCGCGATCGGCCGCCACCCGAACACGCGCGGGCTCGGGCTGGAACGCGCCGGCGTCGCGATCGACAAATATGGCGCCGTGGTCGTCGACGAATACTCGAAGAGCAGCGTGGCCTCGATATACGCCATCGGCGACGTCACCAACCGCGTGAACCTCACGCCCATCGCGATCCGCGATGGCCACGCGTTCGCCGACACGATCTACAACGACCGGCCGACTCCGGTGGATCATCGCAGCGTCCCGAGCGCGGTGTTCAGCCGCCCGCCGATCGGCACCGTGGGACTGGGGGAAGGCGACGCGCGCCTGTCGCATGGCGACGTCCACATCTATCGCACCAACTTCCGCCCCATGCGCAACATGATCTCGGGCAACCAGGAGCGCACGCTCATGAAGCTCGTGGTGGACGCCAGGACGGATGTGTTGTTAGGCGTGCACATCGCGGGTGAGGACGCACCGGAGATGGCGCAGCTCGCAGCCGTGGCCGTGAAGGCGGGTCTCACCAAGAAGCAGTGGGACAGCACCGTGGCGCTGCATCCCACGGCCGCCGAGGAACTGGTGCTGATGCGCGAGAGGATCGTGGCGCCGAACAGCGCGGCCTGAATGCGGAGCTGATCAGTTCACGTAAGCGCGTGCGCGCGCCATGGCGTCATCGGCGAGCGCCAGTTCCCTGAAGGCGCGGTCGATCCTGTCCGGGTCTCCCGTTCGCAGGCCAGCGGCATAGCCGCCGAGGAACACACGCTGCTGGACTGCGACGATCAACAACGTGCCGCGCATGGCGCCGATCGCCGGGTCGTCGTATTTGCGATCGCCCAGCATTCCATCGCTCAGGCTGCGCCAGCGAATTTCCAGCGCATCGAGATGGTTGGCGAATGTCCGCGCGTCCAGCCTTCGCTCGTCGAAGTCCTGGCGCTCGTCGCGATAGCGCTCGATGAGTTTGCCGGCCCCCGCGTCGAAGGCCGCCAGCATCTCGCGCGCGGTCGAGTAGGCGAGCGTCGTTTGCCTGATCGGGATGACCACGTCAGGGACATGGATCTCGGGTAGTTCCATGGGAACGAACCCGTCGACGTCCGGCTCGCCCTCGAAGCCGAGTCGCGCCATGCGTGCCTCGCGGGCCATCGCCTCTGCCGTCGCGCGCCTCGACGACGGCGGCGGTGAAGTCCAGTCGATCGGATCCTCCGCCAACATGGCGAGTTTTCGCGCTTCTTCGGGCGTCGTGTATCGGGTGGGCTCGGCTGTGGGTGTCGAACCGGTGGCCGCCGAAGATGTGGAAACCGGCGGTCCCTCGGCCGAATCAAGCGGTACTGCGGGCGCAGCGGTGCTCCCGGCGTCCGCCACGGGCGCCTCGATCGTCGCAGTCGCGTCCGAAGCGGGTGACAGTTCCACGGGTGCGGCGGGCTCGGGACGCCGGTATCGCAAGAACAGCGCACCGCCCGCGATGACGGCCATCAACGCCGCAGTCCAGATCATCTGCGGCGCTCGTCGCGGCATGGCCCGCTCGCGGAGCTCGCCGGGGCTCTGCTCCATTTCCACGGTGCGCGTCGTGGGCAGCAGCTGCACGATGCGCGCCGCCGTATCCGGATCACGAACCCAGAACGGCAGCGAGGCGCGCGCCTGGTCGCCCGTGGAGAAGTCGACGCGCAGCGCCTCGCCCTCGCGATACACCTCCTTGATGTTCTCAGCCGATATGCGATGGGCCCGACGACGGGCGAGCAATGAGGCGAGGCCGCGTTTCAAGACCACGTTCACGCCCTGGGCGTCGATGCTGATCCGCCCATCACCTTTCCATCCAAAGCTGTTTCCGGCCGCATGGAACAGCGCCGTGATCCCGCCCGACCTGGCAAAACGGATGTCGAACGTGTGCGCCATGTCTTGCGCTCCGGTGTCAGGGCCTTTTCGGAAGCGCGAAAGCCATGACCGAATCCGCCTTGCCCCAGACCTTGCCATCGCCTCCCGCCGAAATGACCACGTACTGGCGGCCATCGGCGCCGAGATAGGTCATCGGCGTGGCCTTGCCTCCCGCGGGCAGCTTGTATTTCCAGAGTTCGCGGCCCGTCTCGACATCGAACGCGCGCACGTAGGCATCCAGGGTTGCGCCGATGAAGACCAGGCCCGAAGCCGTCGTGAATGCGCCGCCGAGATTCACCATGCCGCTGGCCGCGGGCAGCTTGGGCAGGCCGATCTTGTCGAGTCCCTCGTCGGTACCCAGCGGCACGTCCCAGAGTGTCCTGCCGGTTTTCAGGCTGATGGCCGTGAGCGAGCCGAATGGTGGCGCGGTACAGGGCGAGCGCCGGCTCGAAAGCCAGGTCTCGCGTTGCATGACATAGGGCGTGCCCTGCATGTCGGTGAATTCCTTGCCGACGCGCTCCCCCTGCGTCAGCTTTTCCTTCATCACCTTCCATTTCTCGCGCGGGATCAGCGTGACCACTGCCGCCAGCCGGTTGTTGGGCACGATGGCGATGCCGCGACCGGAATCGTAGGCGACACCGCCCCAGTGCGAGCCGCCGAAATTCGCGGGCAGCATGATCGAGCCGCGCTCCGAGGGCGGCGTGAAGGGCCCGTCGTAACGCAACGCGGCAAAACGCGCGCGGCACTCGGCCAGGTCCTCGGGGCTGGCGCCCCAGATATCCGCGTCGGTGAGCCTGCGGAAGCCGGTAGATAGGGCGGAGAGCGGCTGCGTGGGCGATGTCACTTCGCCGGCGACGTCGCTCTTCGGCACGGCGCGCTCCTCGACCGGGAACAGCGGCGCACCCGTGGCACGGTCGAGCACGAACAGTTGCGCGGTCTTGGTTCCCTGCAACACGGCATCCCTGCCGTCCGGCAGCGTGACCAGGGCCGGCGGCGCGGCGTTGTCGTAGTCCCAGAGATCATGGTGCACGGTCTGGAAATGCCAGGCGATCCTGCCGGTGCCCGCATGCAGTGCCACCACCGAGTTCGCGTAGCGGTTGTCGCCGAGCCGCGTGACGCCGTAGTAGTCGACCGCGGGGCTGGTCGTGGGCAGGAACACGAGATCGCGTTTCGGATCGGCCGCGATGATCGACCAGGTGTTCGCGCCACCCGTGCGAATGCCGGCCGAACCTTTCCACGTGGCGTAGCCGGGATCGGCGGGATCCTGCGGCACGGGGTACCAGGTCCAGCGCAGGGCGCCGGTGCGCACGTCGAATGCGCGCACCTCGCCGGTCGCACCCACGTTGGAATTGTTGTCGGCGATCCCGGAGCCCACCACGATGAGGTCGCCGATGATCGCGGGCGGCGAAGTCTGCTCGTATTCGTCGCCATAGGATTGTTTGTTGCGCAGGCCGGGCACGAGATCCACGACACCGCCCGCCCCGAACGACAGGCAAAGCTCGCCGAGCACCGCGTCGATCTCGACCAGCCGCGCGTCGATGGTGGCCACCACGAGCCGACGGTCGCAGGGTTTCGGGTTCGCGGTCTTCGAATCGCTCCAGTACGACACGCCGCGGCTCACCCAGTCGCCGAAGCCGCGCTCGCGTCGGACCTGCAGGTCGCGGACCCAGAGTGATTTGCCCGTGACCGGGTCGAGCGCAATGACCTTGCCGAGCGGCGTCGAGAGATACAGGCGTCCGTCGATGACCAGCGGTGTCGCCTCGAGCGCCGTGGGCTGCCCGGTCTGGAGACCAGCCTCACCCGTCCGGTATTCCCAGGCGAGCTCGAGGCTCGCGACGTTGCCGCGGTCGATCTGCGCCAATGGCGAATGACGGTCGCCGCCGGGGGTGCGACCGTAGTTAGGCCAGTCGCCGTCGGACGATCCGCCCGCCGCGACCGCGCACAGCAGGCCCGTGACGCAGCAGGCCATCGATCGTTTCATGTCCGCCTCCCCGCGGGCTGCCGTGGCGTTGTTGTCCTGGGCGGTGTCATCATGCCGCACCACGTTGGATGTGGGCGAGCGCCCCGGCGTTTGATACCCGGGGAACCTTGTGCCCGGGACCTAGTCACGAGTTGTCACATGAACGAAAACCTCAAGTGGATTGCCGCCGGTGTCGGCGTCGTCGGGCTGTTCGCGGCGCTGTTCATCTACTTCTCGCCCCGATCGCCGGTGCAGCCCGCGAAGCCCGCCCCGGTCGTGGCCGCTCCGCCGCCCGCCGAGGAGGACGTCATCAAGCATCCGATCGCCGCCACACCCGGTGAAGAGGCGGCGCCGCCGCTCGAGGCGAGCGATCAGCCGCTGTTCGACGCGCTGGCCGGCCTCGCTGGCAAGGCGCCGGTGGAGCAGTTCGTGATCCCGCAGGACCTGGTGCGGCACATCGTGGTCACGATCGACAACCTGTCCACCGAAAAGGTGGCGGAGCGCGTGCGCCCGATGAAGGCGGTGCCCGGCCGGTTCGCGGTGGGCGGAACCGAGGACGCGCCGACGCTGGATGCGTCGAACTACGCGCGCTACGAACCGCTGGTCAAGACGCTGGTGGCCACCGATACCGCGCAGCTCGTGACTATCTACAAGCGCTACTACCCGCTGTTCCAGCAGGTGTACGAAGGCATGGGCCATCCTCCGCAGTACTTCAACGATCGCGTGGTCGAGGTCATCGATCACCTGCTGTCGACGCCCGAGGTGAAAGGCCCGATCGCGCTCGTGCAGCCCGGCGTGCAGTACCAGTACGCCGATCCCAAGCTCGAGTCGCTGTCGGCGGGACAGAAGGCGCTGATCCGCATGGGCAGCGCCAATGCCGCCGTGGTCAAGGAGAAACTGCGCGCGCTGCGCGCCGCCCTGGTCGCGCAGAAGCCCTGAACCGATCGCGGCTGCGATGCCCGAGCTTCCCGACATCACGGTCTATGTCGAGGCGCTCGAGCAGCGTGTGCGTGGCCACGTGCTCGAGTCCGCGCGCATCGCGCATCCCTTCCTGCTGCGCACCTTCGACCCGCCGCTCAGTGCGCTGCAGGGACGCCGCGTCGAGTCGCTGCGGCGCGTGGGTAAACGCATCGCGCTGGGTTTCGAAGGCGACCTCTGGCTGCTGATCCACCTGATGATCGCCGGGAGGCTGCACTGGTTTGCGCGCGGCAAGAAGCCCCGCGCGGCACTCGCATCGTTCACCTTCGACACCGGCACGCTGACCCTGACCGAGGCGGGCACCCGGCGGCGCGCGGCGCTGCACGTGTTCGGCAGCCGCCAGGATCTGGCGGCGCACGACCCGAAGGGTCTCGAGGTGCTGGATACCAGTTTCGACGAATTCCGTGCACGCCTGCTCGCGGAGAACCACACGCTCAAGCGCGCGCTCACGGATCCGCGCGCGTTCAGCGGCATCGGCAACGCGTATTCGGACGAGATCCTGCATCACGCGGGGTTGTCGCCCGTGGCGCTGACCCAGCGGCTGGACGAGGCCGCGGTGCGCAAACTCTACGATTCGATCCGCGCGGTGCTGCCCGAGTGGACGCAGCGGCTGCGCGAGGATGCGCACGGCGAGTTCCCGGAAAAGGTCACGGCATTCCGGCCCGACATGGCCGTGCATGGCCGGTTCGGCCTGCCCTGCCCCGCGTGCGGCACGAAAGTGCAGCGCATCCGCTACGCCGAGAACCAGACTAACTACTGCCCGCGTTGCCAGACCGGCGGCAGGCTGCTCGCCGACCGCGCGCTGTCGCGGCTTCTGAAGAGCGACTGGCCGAAGACCGTGGACGAGCTCGAGCGGCTGTAGCCGCGCGGGATCAGGGTGCGGGCACTGCGAGGCGGCGCGTGCGCTGGCCGGTGCCCTGGCAGGCCCAGATGGCATGATGCCGGCAGGGCCGACGCTCGCGTGGCGCTGCCGATTCTTCTTCTTTCCGCATGCGGCGCGCGGTACCGCACAGTGATTGCAGGCGCGCGCGCGCCGGTCGTGGCGTCACAGGGTCTTTCCGAGGAAACGTGCCACGCAGTTGTCGCAGCCGCGGAACGAGATCGCCACGCCGAGCAGCGCGATCATCATGAGCAGGCAGGAGACGGCCGCGAAGAACGTGGCGCCGGCGCGCTCCCACGAGAAGCGCAACGCCATCACCGTGCAGACGGTCAGCGCGATGCCGGCGATCAGCAACAGCGGACGCTTCCAGCTCCTCACCGGTGGCGGCTCGCCGATGCTCACGAACTGCACCAGCTTGCAGTAAAGGCAGCTGGTCCCTTTGGCATGTGAATGTCTGTGCATTTGAAAGTCCCCGGTGTAAGGGGAATCTGCCATCACCTCGAGGCGGGGGGCGGTATCGCAGCACATTTTTGTGTAGGACAGCGCTCGTCTGTCAACGGAGACGGGGGATGCCCGTAGGGTCGAGGTCGAAGGAGACACCGGCCTGCGCGAACAGGTTGGCGATGAAATCCGCCGGGTTGGAGACACCCTTGTCGAGCAGGCGCTCGATGTCGCGTCGAAGCATCGGCTTGCGGGTTGCCGCGGCGAGTGCGGCCAGCCAATCCGCGCGCGTGACGATGCCGTCGGCACGGTTGTCGTCGATCAGGCGGCGCATGAACTTGTAGAAGGAGCGGCCGGAACCGGCCTCCGCCACCAGGCCGAATACGGCACCGCAGGCGTAGTAGGTACGCTGTTCGCCGCGGTCGCGGGCGGACTCGACGCCATGGCGCTTCGTGAGCCTGGCGCAGTCCTCGATGGAACGGTTCAGCTCGGCATTCGGGTCGTAGTCCGGATCGATCTCGGCCACCGCGCGGACCGCCAGCAGATCGGCGCCGCCTTCGGTGATCCAGGCGTCGCGGGCGTACTCATACGCCACCGTCTGGCCCAGCCAGAAATGCGCGGCCTCGTGCGCGATGAACCACAGGCCCTGCTGGCGCTGCGCGGCCGTCTCTTCGAGCACGCCGGAGCCCTCGTATTGCATGGCGATGAGACCGTGCAGCACGCTGCCCGCGCGGGACACCAGGCCGGGTGTCGCCCCGCCCCAGCTCACCATGAGTGCAGGTTTGAAATCACGCAGCCGGCCGAGCTCCTGCGTGTAACGCCCGAGCAGTGCGGGCACCGCGCCTGCCAGTGATTCCTTGATCCAGGCCGGCAGCTGTGGATCGAGGATGCCGATCATGTCGGGCGTCTCGATGGCTCGTGTGCCGCCGAACAGTACGTAGGTGTTCGAGTCGGTGGTCTCGGCCACCGCGACGCGCCGCCCATCCAGCAGCACCGGCCCCGCAGCGTCGCGGAACACGTAGGTGAGCGCGGCCGCCGGCACCAGCTGGTTGTTGAGGTCGCTCGGCAGTTTGCCCACGGCCGACAGCGAATCCATCGGGAAGCCATCGAATTGCGCGACGAACAGCGCCACCGAACCATCGGTGAACACGAGCGCGGGGGAATAGTCGGCCTGCAGTCGCTCGGGTACCGGCGTGAAGCTCACCTCCACGCGCAGCGGCAGCGGGCCGCGATCCGCGACCAGCACGTCGTAGCTGCCGCGGCGTTGCAGGCGCACGCCGCGCGTCCCGATGTTCCAGCTCGCCGCGCGCCAGCGCTGGCCACCTTCGGCAGTGGGCGCGGAGCGTGGCAGCACCCAGGTGCTGAAGGCGCGATCGAAGTTGAACGCGGCGCGCCAGTCGTCACCGCGGCGACTGACTTCGACGCGAACCTGTGGAACATCGGGCGTCGCGGTCCCGTCGGCCCCGCGTACTGCCGGCGCGATCAGCACGACCAGGCAGGCGATCCAGCGGCGCATCAGGTCTCTTCCGATCAGTTGCCGGGAATACCCATCATGGCCATGAACGGCAGATTGGTTTCCTTCGCGGCGGCGACGGCATCGAACCAGCCCGCGGTACTGCCGCTGCTCACCAGTACGAAGTGGTCACCTTTGTCCTCGAGCACATAGGTAGCGGCGCACCACGCAGGCCCCGAGCAGGCGACGCGCCCGCTCTCCTTGAATTCCTTGACCTTGGGCAGCGACTTCCAGGCTTCCGGCATCTTTCCGTCGGCGCGTCCGTCCCGCGCCAGCATGGCGAGCAGTTGGTCGAGTTGCGCGAGACCCCGCTTCGTCTCGTCGAGCAGATGTGTGCGCTCGCCCTGCGTCCAGAATTTGTTGAGCGCGACGGGATCCGTCTTGCGCAGCGCCGCGACTTCAGCCGGGGCGCGCACCGTGTAGACCGCGATGTAGCCGGTGCCCGGCACCAACTTCGCCTTCTTCTTGCTGCCGGCTGCCGGCTCCTCGAGCGTCACGGCGTGGACGGAGGCGCGCATCAGCATCTGCTCGGGCAGCATCTCGGTCAGCAGCTCGACGATCACGCCCGCACGGTCGGGCCGTGCGCGCAGCGCCGCCTCGAATTCCACGGGATCGGTCATCGCGACTTGCGCGCTGCAATTGTCACCGGCGCCGACGCAGCCGAAGGTGCGCGCGGCTTCGGCTTCGACATCGAACCCGCCCAGGGTCTCGCCGAAGCGCGCGACCTTCACCATGCTGTCCTTGTTCACGAAATGGCCAGCCCAGGCGGCGATGCCCCAGTCGAGCAGGGGCACCGGCGGCCCCTTGGCCTTGCCGAGCGAGCTGCGGACCACCGTGACGAAAACCGGCCGCGCTTCCGCGGCGCCGACCGGCGTGGCCGCGATCAGCATGAGCGCTGCGATCGTGCTGACGACGATGCGCATCAGTCGATGAAGATGGTCGCGGGCTGTTCGAGCAGGTCCTTGAGCGCCTGGATCATCGACGCGCAGTCGTAACCATCCACGAAACGGTGATCGAACGACGACGACAGGTTCATCATGAGTCGCACGCAGATCTGCCCGTCGACCACGACGGCGCGCTCGATGGCCTTGTTGACGCCGATGATCGACACCTCGGGCATGTTGATCATGGGCGTCGAGGCGATGCCGCCGAGCTTGCCGAGGCTGGTGACGGTGATGGTCGAGCCCGTGAGCTCCTCGCGCGGCGACTTGTTGGCGCGCGCCGCCTCGGACACGCGGCGGATCTCGGCGGCGAGATCGTGCAGCGCGCGCGATTCGGCA
>DATEII010000189.1:0-6463 GCA_035279135.1 Steroidobacteraceae bacterium | reverse complement strand
AAGCCGAAGGACGGGCCGCGTCCACCGCATGAGCGGCTGCCGCTGCTGCCGAAAACAGCCACTTATTCCAGGCCGAAGCTCCCCGGCCCGACCGCGTCCTGCAACTCGAGAATGCGGCCACCGCCACGCGCCACGCAGGTGAGCGGATCCTCGGCGATGACCACCGGCAGGCCCGTCTCTTCCATGAGTAGTTTGTCGATGTCGCGCAGCAGCGCGCCACCGCCCGTGAGGACGATGCCGCGCTCGGCCACGTCGGCGCCGAGCTCGGGAGGAGTCTGTTCGAGCGCCTGCTTGACGGCGCCGACGATGCCCTGCAGCGGTTCCTGCAAGGCTTCGAGGATTTCGTTCGAGTTGAGCGTGAAGCTGCGCGGCACGCCTTCCGAGAGGTTGCGGCCCTTGACCGACAACTCGCGCACCTGCTGGCCCGGGTAGGCCGCGCCGATCTCGATCTTGATGCGCTCCGCGGTGGCTTCACCGATGAGGATGCCGTAGTTGCGGCGCACGTAGTTCATGATGGCTTCGTCGAAACGGTCGCCACCGATGCGCGCCGAGGCGGCGTACACGATGCCGTTCAGCGAGAGCACCGCGACTTCGGAGGTACCACCGCCGATGTCGAGCACCATCGAGCCGCGCGCCTCGTTCACGGGCAGGCCCGCGCCGACCGCGGCCGCCATGGGCTCGCTAACTATCTGCACGCTGCGCGCGCCGGCGCCTTCGGCCGACTCCTTGATGGCGCGGCGTTCGACCTGGGTCGAGCCGATGGGCACGCACACCAGCACTCGCGGCGAGGGTTTGAGCACACGGTTGCCGTGCACCTTGCCGATGAAGTACTGCAGCATCTTCTCGGTGTAGGTGAAGTCGGCGATCACGCCGTCCTTCATGGGTCTCACCGCGTTGATGTGGCCGGGCGTGCGGCCCAGCATGTTCTTGGCCTCGGCGCCGACGGCGACGATGACCTTGCCACGACCCGCCTGGTCGTCCTGCACCGCGACAACCGACGGCTCGTTGAGAACGATGCCCTTGTCACGGACGTAAATGAGGGTATTGGCCGTTCCCAGATCGATCGACAGATCGCTCGAGAAGTAGCCGCGCAAGCGTTTAAACATGAAGCAACCAAGCGAAGCGCGAAAAAGTGGCGGCAATTTAACAATCTGCAGCACGCCCCACAAGGCAACAGGTATGATTCCGCGCACACTTTTCATACCTTTTGCTTGAGTTTCCGATGAGCCTCAATCGCGACCAGATCAACTCGATCGCGCACCTCGCCCGGCTTTCACTGACCGATGCCGAGGTCCCCGTCTACCAGGACAGCCTGTCGAAGATCGTCGATCTCGTCGGGCAACTCGACGCGGCCGAAACGGCCGGCATCGAGCCGATGGCGCATCCGCTCCCGGGTCTCGCGCAACGCCTGCGCCCCGATGTCGTGACCGAAAAGGACCAGCACGAGCTCTACCAAGGCAACGCGCCGCAGACCGAAGCCGCGCTGTATCTCGTCCCCAAGGTCATCGAGTAGTAGAAGTCCCGACAATGCACACCTTTACGCTGGCGGAGCTCGCGCAGAAGCTCCGCGCCAAAGAATTTTCCGTGACGGAGCTCACGAAGGCGCTGCTCGCCCGCATCGAGGCGTCGCAGCCGAAGCTCAACGCGTTCATCACCGTGATGACGGACGCCGCGCTGGCCCAATCGGCCCGCGCCGAGGCGGCCCTGAAGGACGGGTCGGCCGGCCTGCTGACCGGACTGCCGCTGGCGCACAAGGACATCTTCTGCACCACCGGCGTCCGCACCAGCTGCGGTTCGCGCATGCTCGACAACTTCGTGTCGCCCTATGACGCCACCGTGGTCGACAAGCTCAATGCCGCCGGCATGGTGACGCTGGGCAAGACCAACATGGACGAGTTCGCCATGGGTTCGTCCAACGAGACCAGCTGGTACGGCCCGGTCAGGAACCCCTGGGATCCGAAGCTGGTTCCCGGCGGCTCCTCGGGCGGCTCGGCCGCGGCGGTTGCCGCGCGCATCGCGCCCATCGCCACCGCCACCGACACCGGCGGCTCGATCCGCCAGCCGGCCTCGCTGTGCGGCGTGACGGGCATCAAGCCCACCTATGGGCGCGTGTCGCGCTTCGGCATGATCGCGTTCGCCTCGAGCCTCGACCAGGGCGGCCTGATCGCACAGTCCGCCGAGGACGCGGCCATGGTGCTCGGCGCCATGTCGGGATTCGACCCGCGCGACTCCACCAGCGTCGACACGCCGGTGCCTAACTACGTGGCCGAGCTCGAGAAACCGCTGGCGGGGCTGAAGATCGGCCTCATCAAGGAGTTCTTCGACAAGGGCCTCGAGCCCGCCGTGGAGAAGTGCATCCGCGAGGCGCTCAAGGAGTACGAGAAACTCGGCGCGAAGCTCGTCGAGGTCAAACTACCGGCGCTGCCGCTGTCGGTGCCCACGTATTACGTGGTGGCGCCGGCCGAGTGCTCGTCGAACCTGGCGCGCTTCGACGGCGTGCGTTACGGCTACCGCTGCCAGGAGCCGAAGGACCTCCTGGACCTGTACAAGCGCTCGCGCGGCGAGGGCTTCGGGGCCGAGGTCAAGCGGCGCATCATGACGGGCACTTACGTGTTGTCCGCGGGCTACTACGATGCGTACTACCTCAAGGCGCAGCGGGTGCGGCAGTTGATCAATTCCGACTTCAAGCGCGCATTCGGCGAAGTGGACGTGCTCATGGGCCCGACCGCGCCGGACGTGGCCTTCGAGCTCGGCGCCAAGGCATCCGACCCGATCCAGATGTATCTCAACGACATCTACACCATCGGCGCCAACCTCGCCGGTGTGCCGGCCATGTCGATCCCGTGCGGTTTCGTGCGGGATCTGCCGGTGGGTCTGCAGATCTGCGGCCCGCATTTCGCCGAGGGCAAGCTGCTGAACGTGGCGCACGCGTTCCAGAAGGTGACGGACTGGCACCGCAGGATTCCCGCGGCGTACCAGCCGGAGGTGCTGTCGTGAGCGCCGCCCCGACTGCGATGAACAACAACGGCTGGGAGACCGTGATCGGCCTCGAAATCCACGCCCAGCTCGCCACCGCCTCGAAGATCTTCTCGGGCTCGGCCACGGCCTATGGCGCCGCGCCGAACTCGCAGGCGAACCTCGTCGACCTCGCGTATCCCGGCGTCTTGCCGGTGCTGAACCAGGAAGCCGTGCGCATGGCCGTCAAGTTCGGCCTGGCGGTGAGTGCCACGGTGGCGCCGCGCTCGGTGTTCGCGCGCAAGAACTACTTCTATCCGGATCTGCCGAAGGGCTACCAGATCAGCCAGTACGAGCTGCCCATCGTGGCCAAGGGGCACATGGACATCGTGCTCGACGACGGCACGCGCAAGCGCATCGGTATCACGCGCGCGCACCTCGAAGAGGACGCGGGCAAATCCCTGCACGAAGGCCTCGGCAAGCTCTCGGGCATCGATCTCAATCGCGCGGGAACTCCGCTCATCGAAATCGTCTCGGAACCGGATATGCGCTCGGCCAAGGAAGCGGTGGCGTATCTCAAGAAGGTGCACACGCTGGTGCGTTACCTCGAGATCTGCGACGGCAACATGCAGGAAGGTTCGTTCCGCTGTGACGCGAACGTGTCGGTGCGCCGCGTGGGTGCCGAGAAGTTCGGCACACGCGCCGAGATCAAGAACATCAATTCGTTCCGCTTCGTCGAGAAGGCCATCAACTACGAAGTGGCGCGCCAGATCGACGTGCTCGAAGGCGGCGGCAAGGTGGTCCAGGAAACGCGCCTGTACGATCCCGACAAGGGCGAGACGCGCAGCATGCGCTCCAAGGAAGAGGCCAACGACTACCGCTACTTCCCGGATCCCGACCTGCTGCCCGTGGAGCTCGATGCCGCGTTCATCGCGAGCGTGCATGCGACGCTGCCCGAGCTGCCGGACCAGAAGGCCGCGCGCTTCGTGGCCACGCTGGGCCTCTCCGAGTACGACGCGGGCGTGCTGACGTCGTCGAAGGAGCTCGCCGGGTACTACGAGGAAGTTGCCAAACTACTCGCGGGCGGCCCAGATCCATCGAACAAGGAGCCTTCCAGGGAGCAGGCGAAGCTCGCCGCCAACTGGGTCGCGGGCTCGCTGGCCGCGGCGCTCAACGAGCACAACCTCGAGATCACCGAGTCGCGCATCGACGCGAAGAGACTCGCGGGCCTGCTCCACCGCATCGTCGACAACACCATCTCGGGCAAGATCGCCAAGGATGTGTTCGAGGCCATGTGGGCCGAGGGCAAGGATGCCGATGCCATCATCGAGTCCAAGGGCCTCAAGCAGATCACGGACACCGGCGCGATCGAGAAGGCCATCGACGAGGTCATGGCGAAGAATCCCGGCCAGCTCGCCGACTACCGTTCCGGCAAGGACAAGCTGTTCGGCTTCTTCGTGGGCCAGGTCATGAAGGCCACCGGCGGCAAGGCCAACCCGGCGCAGCTGAACGAGCTCCTGAAGAAAAAGCTCGCGGGTTGAGCCCGGAGCCGAGTGAGCACACGCATGTCAGCCGACATCGTCCGCCGGTTCGTCTTCGAGAGATACCCCATCCGCGGTCATGCGGTGCGGCTGGGTCGTGCGTGGCTGGGCCTGCGCGAGCACCAGGACTATCCACTCGCCGTGCAGAAGCTGGTGGGCGAGGCGGTGTCCGCGGCCGTGTTGCTCGCGGCCACGCTCAAGTTCGACGGCACGCTGACGCTGCAATTGCAGGGCAAGGGGCTCGTGAACCTGCTGGTCGCGCAGTGCACGCACGACTTCAGGGTGCGGGGCATGGCACGCCACGAACCCGATTTTTCCGGGGAGGGCGGCGACACCGCGGGCTTTCGTTCGCTCGCCGGTGACGGCCAGATCATCGTGACCGTCGAGAGCAGCGATCGCGGCTCCAGTTACCAGGGCGTGGTGCCCATCACGGGTGACTCGCTGGCCGAATCGCTCGAAGCCTACTTCGTGCAGTCCGAACAGCTGCCGACGCGCGTGCTGCTCGCGTCCACGCCCGGCGTGGTTGCCGGCATGCTGGTGCAGCGTATCGCGGGCGTCGGCGGCAAGCAGGCGCCCACGGATCCGGCGGCGCTCGAAGAAGCCTGGATGAAGGCCGATCTGGCGATGGAATCGCTGACTCCCGAACAGCTGCTGGCCGATGACATCGAGCAGCGCCTGCTGCGCCTGTTCGGCGACGACGAGGTGCGCGTGTTCGGTGGCCACGAAGTGAAATTCGAATGCCGCTGCTCGCGCGAACGCGTGGCCAACGTGTTGCGCTCGCTCGGCCAGGATGAAGTCCGCAGCGTGATCGCGGAGCAGGGCTCGGTGACGGTGACCTGCGAGTTCTGCCAGAAGCCTTACAAGTTCGATCCCATCGACGCGGAGCAATTGTTCGCCGAGGCCGCGCCGCGCGGCAGCGACGCCATCAACTGACCGGCGGCGTTTCCGGCTCTGCCGCTTCTCCCGGGTCCGCGGGTTCTTCGGGCTCCGCTGCGCAGCGCGCGCGTTTCCCCGTCGCCGGATGCGTCGAGAAGAAGTCGAAATCCTGCTTGCCCGCCTTCGATCCTTCCTCGTGCGACAACCGGCACAGGATGGCATCGAAATGGGTTTCGTCGACATGGTTGTCCTTCAACCACTGCCGCGCGAAGTTGTCCGCTTCGGTCTCGAAGTCGCGTGAGTTCTTCGCATCGAGCAGCGCCGGCGCGGCGCTGAGGATGCCCGAGATCGAGCTCACGTCGCCGAGCAACGCGGTGGCCATGGCGGTCACGCCCGCGGCCTGCAGCAGGTGGCGCAGCGCATGCCGGCCGCGCACGTGCCCGATCTCGTGCGCCAGCACCGCGCGCAGCTCGTCGTCCGACTTCGAGAGCTCGACCAGCTGGTCGGTCATCACCACGATGCCCGACGGCAGTGCGAATGCATTGGCGCCCAGCGCACCGCCGTCGCGCAGCTCGAGCTCGTAGTCGTGTCCATCGTCGAGCGGCGCGGTCATGCGCGTGAACAGCGTCTCGAGCTCGCGCTGGCGCGCCTTCGGCAATTGCGAATCTTCGAAGGCCACGCGGTCGAGCACGTCGAGTGAGCCCGAGCCGATGGCCCGATCCATCGAAGCCGGCATCACGCCCGCGGCCCAGTTCGCGATGGCCGGCACGCCCCAGATGATGAACGCCACGGAGATGACCACGACCCCGGCCACCGATGCCAACGCGACCTGCCAGCGGCTCTCGAGCCAGTTGACCAGGCCCGAACCGTGGTGAAGCCCGACCACGTCGCGCGCGGCATCGAGCGCGGCATCCACGGCGTCATTGGCGTGCGTCTCGAATACGCCGCCCGCCGGGAAGGAAATGCGTCGTGCGATGTTGCCGATGCGGTCGGATATCTCGACTTCGAGCAGAGGTGCGGCCACGGGTTCGGGCAACCCGTGAACGCGCACCATGCTGTCGGCGCCGAATTCGAGCGTGGCTTCGACCGGC
>DATEII010000188.1:0-2803 GCA_035279135.1 Steroidobacteraceae bacterium | reverse complement strand
GTCGTCTTCTTTCGGGGGAGTTGTACGCCCTTGAGGCCGGTGTGCTGCGTGCGGAACGGCTTCGACTGCTGCGGCTTCTTCGACGCGGTCGCCTTGCGGTTGCCCTCGTGCTGCGTGCCCGTGCCGACGGGTTGCCACGCGGGGATCAGGTGCTGCTTGCCGGGGCCGATCAGATCGGCGCGGCCCATGCGTCGCAGGGCTTCGCGCAGCATCGGCCAGTTGTTCGCGTCGTGCCAGCGCAGGAAGGCCTTGTGCAGGCGGCGCACCTTCAGGCCTTTCGGGATGTGCACTTCATCGCTGCCGTGCGTGACTTTGCGCAACGGGTTCTTGCCCGAGTGCCACATTGCCGTCGCGGTCGCCATCGGCGAGGGCAGGAACGCCTGCACCTGGTCGGCGCGGTAGCCGTTCTTCTTCAGCCACAGCGCCAGCTCGAGCATGTCCTCGTCGGTCGTGCCCGGATGCGCCGCGATGAAGTAGGGAATCAGGTACTGCTCCTTGCCCGCTTCCTTCGAGTACTTCTCGAACAGCTCCTTGAAGCGGTAGTACGTGCCGACGCCCGGCTTCATCATCTTCGACAGCGGCCCTTCGCCGATCGCCTCCGGTGCGATCTTCAGATAGCCGCCGACGTGGTGCTGGACCAGCTCCTTGACGTACTCGGGCGATTCGACCGCGAGGTCGTAGCGCACGCCCGATCCGATCAGCACCTTGCGGATGCCCGGCAGCGTGCGTGCGCGCCGATACACCTTGATCAGCGGCATGTGATCGGTGTTGAGATTCGGGCAGATGCCGGGATAGACGCACGAAGGCCGCCGGCATGCAGCCTCGATCTCGCGCGACTTGCACGCGAGCCGGTACATGTTGGCAGTCGGGCCGCCGAGATCCGAGATCACGCCGGTGAAGCCGGGCACCGAGTCGCGCACCGTCTCGATCTCCTTGATGATCGAGTCCTCGGAGCGGCTCTGGATGATGCGGCCCTCGTGCTCCGTGATCGAGCAGAACGTGCAGCCGCCGAAGCAGCCGCGCTGGATCGCGATCGAGAAGCGGATCATCTGGTACGCCGGAATTTTCGCTTTCCCGTAGAACGGATGCGGCACGCGCCGGTACGGCAGCTCGTAGATTGCGTCCATCTCTTTCGTGGTGAGCGGCAGCGGCGGCGGATTCAGCCACACATCGACGTCGCCGTGACGCTGCACGAGCGCGCGGGCGTTACCGGGATTCGATTCGAGATGCAGGATGCGCGAGGCGTGCGCATACAGCACCGGGTCGTCGCGCACGGCTTCGTGCGCCGGCATGCGGATCACCGAGTGTTCACGCTCCGCGGTCGGCACGTGGCGATAGAAGCGCACAACTTTGACCGACTCCTGCGCCGCTGGCTCTGCCGTCTTGCACGCGGGCGCGCTCTCGGGCTTCGCCGCTTCCATCGCGTACGGATCGATCTGCGGATTCACCTTGCCCGGCTCGTCGATCGTGGTCGAGTCGATCTCGGTCCAGCCCGGCGGTGTCACGTGCCGCACGAATGCCGTGCCGCGCAGATCGGTGATCTCATCGATGCGCTCGCCCTTCGCGAGACGATGCGCGATCTCGACGATCTGCCGCTCGGCGTTGCCGTACACGAGCAGGTCGGCCTTCGCATCGAGCAGCACCGAGCGCCGCACCTTCTCCGACCAGTAGTCGAAATGCGCGATGCGCCGCAGGCTCGCTTCGATGCCGCCGACGACGACCGGCACGTCGTTGAATGCTTCGCGCGCCCGTTGCGCGTAGACGATCACCGAGCGGTCGGGACGTTGTCCGCCCGTGCCGTCGGGCGTGTAGGCGTCGTCGCTGCGCACGCGGCGATCCGAGGTATAGCGGTTCACCATCGAATCCATGTTGCCGGCGGTGATGCCGAAGAACAGGTTCGGCCGGCCCAGACGCGTGAAGTCGGCGGCGGAGCGCCAGTCCGGCTGCGCGATGATGCCGACGCGGAAGCCCTGCGCCTCCAGCACGCGGCCGATGATCGCCATGCCGAAGCTCGGATGGTCGACGTACGCGTCGCCGGTCACGATGATGACGTCGCAGCTGTCCCAGCCGAGGGCCTCCATTTCCTCGCGCGACATGGGCAGGAACGGGGCGGTCCCGAAGCGGGACGCCCAGTACTTGCGATAGGAGAAGAGGTCGCGCGCCGGCAGCATGGGGCGCGGATTCTAGCCTAAACCCTGGTCAGAGCCTTCTTGCGCTGCGCCGCGCTGACGGTGGAGACGTACGGCGAATCCCTGTCAAAAAACCTCCACGGCTTGAGCGCCCACTCCCCGGCGTAGTCCACGCCGATGCGCCTGCCGCGTGCGACTCGCGGCCGCCGATAGGCCGCCGGGCGCTCGATCCACAGCGGTGCCCGCCGCAGGCTGACGCCGTTCAACCCCCTGTCTATGTGCATGGCGCGACAGAGCAGGCCCGGGCCATGGGTCGTGTCAGCGATGCCCGCGACCGGCTCCAGGGCGCGAATCAGCACTGCATGCGGCACGCCCTCGGCCGCGGTCACGACGTTGAGGCAATTCCAGAATCCATAGATGAAGTAGACGTACGCGTGGCCGGGCGGCCCGAACATGACCTCGGTGCGCCTGGTGCGGCCACGGGCGGAATGAGCGGCCAGATCGCGGGGCCCTTTGTAGGCCTCGGTTTCGACGATGCGACCGACCTGGCGTCCGGCCGGACCGGCGTGGACCAGGTGCATGCCGAGCAGGTCGCGTGCGACGAGCAGGGTTTCGCGGGAATAGAAGGAGAGAGCGAGCGCAGTGGCTGGGGCGGGCATGGCGCCCGCTCTTAT
>DATEII010000187.1:0-58309 GCA_035279135.1 Steroidobacteraceae bacterium | reverse complement strand
CGTGGTTCGCGGCCCGGCGCGGGGCGGATCGCGACGCTTGCTCCGCGAACCACGAGAACCCCCGCCCGGCACCGCTTCTCAGCTGCGCTGGGTGCCGCCGCTGAACCACTTCATCGCGTACTGCAGGAGCTGGCTGTTGGTCGCGAGGCCGAGCTTGTGCTTGATGGTCTGGCGATGGGACTCGATGGTCTTCACCGACAGCGTGAATTCCTGCGCGATCTCGCGCGAGCTCATGCCGCGGCCGATCATGTTGAGGATCTGCACCTCGCGGTTCGAGAGCCGCGCCACCGGGTCATTGGTCTCGGAGCGGTTCTCGCCGGCGCGCTGGTCGAGCGAGCGCTGCACGGTCTCGCTGACGTAGGTGCGGCCGTCGAGCACACGGCGCACGGCGATCAGCAACTGGTCCGAGGCCGCCTGTTTCATGATGTAGCCCATCGCGCCGGCCGCGAGCAGCCGCTCGGCGTAGATGGTTTCGTCGTGCATCGACAACACCAGCATGCGCAGCTCGGGCATTTCGGCGTGCATCTGCCTAACAAGCTCGATGCCGTCGCCGCGCTCGAGCGACAGGTCCACGACCACGATGTCGGGCTTGCGCGCGCGGATCGCCTCGCGTGCCGCCGGTTCGCTGTCCGCCTCGCCACACACCGCGAGATCCGGTTCCGCTTCGAACATGCGACGTAATCCCTGCCGCACGATCGGATGATCATCGACGATGAGGATCTGCCGCTTGGTGGCCATGGCTGCCATGATCACTCCCCTACGCCCAATTATTAGGAATGGGACGAATCATACGGCGATGTGGCGGAGCGTCAATCCTTTGTCCTACGTCCGCGCCTAGTTAGACACAGATCAATGGGCCTTTGGTCTCGTAACGCTCAGTCCTTGAGCGGAAAACCACCGCGCGGCGTCGCATCGCCGGCGCGCGGCGCACGGTGCGGGCAGGTGCAGCGCACGACCACGCCGCCCCCCGGGTTGTTCACGATGTTGACGTCTCCGCCCAACATCTGGGCGCGGTAACGCATGAGCTTCATGCCCATGCCGTTGCTGGCGTTTCGTTCATCGAAACCCCTACCGTTGTCCTGCACGGACAGCGTCAGGGTACCTTCTGCCGTGGCGAGCTCGATCGTGACCTGCGTGACCCGCCCGTGTCGAATCGCGTTGGTGAAGGCCTCCTGGGCGATGCGGTATAGATGCGTTGCAGCACCGTCGTCCAGGGTGAGCGGCTCCTTGAGCGAGGTATTGAAGTGAGCGCGCACGCCATAGCGCTCCATGCCCCGGACCGCCATCGATTGCAGGCCGGCGATCAGGCCGCCGCGATCGGCGCCCACCGGCGCCAGGCCGCGCGCCATGGCGCGCGTGCTCTCGATGGCGCCGTTCACGAGGCTGATGATGTCCTCGACGTCAGCGCGCGCTGACGAACTCTCCTTCCGCAACTGCGCGACCACGCTGCGGAGCATCAGCGCGACGCCGGTCAGGTCCTGGCCGAGGCCGTCGTGCAGGTCCGAGCCGATTCGCAACTGCTCGCGCCCGGCGATCTCGAGGATCTCGCGCTCCAGGCTGCGGCGCTCGGTGACGTCGGTGATCACGGCGAGCCGGTGCGTGGCGCCGTCGAGATGGGTGAGCGTCGCGACGCAGGCGGCTTCGAAGGTGGAGCCGTCGCGACGGCGACATTTGAACTCCGTCGGCGTCGGACCGCGCTCCCCGTTCGCGCCTAACAACCGCGCATCGACGCGCTCGCGTCGCGCACCCGCGGGCTGCGCGATCAGGTCATCGATCGAGGTATCCACCGCGGTACCCGGCGCGAAACCGAACATGCGTTCGAACGCCGGGTTGGCCATGCGGATGTTGTTGTCGGAATCGATGACCACCACGCCTTCGTGCAGCAGCTCGAACATGCGCGCCTGCGTCTCGCGCAGGTGCTGCGCGGCCTGGCGGTCGGTGATCTCGGTGATGTTGATGACCGCGCCGCTGATGCCGCCGGACGAGTGCACCGCGCGGATACGCGAGTCGAAGCAGCGGCCGCCATACGGCGCGCCCGACGAGGCGAGCTGCAGGTCGACCGATTCGCCCGTGGTCAGCACCTGCGTGAGCGCGGCGAGGATGCGCGGCCGATCCTCCGGCACGGCGATCTCGTCGAGGCGCTGGCCGACGATGCTCTCGCGCGAATGCGAGCGGATGCCGCGGTTGATGAACTGCACGCGACGATCGGCATCGACCAGGATGAGCCAGTCGCTGGTGCCCGCGGCCACCATCTGCAGCAGTTCCTGCGAGCTGCGCAGGGCTTCCTGGGCGCGCGCCTGTTCGCTGAAATCGATGGCCACGCCGACGATGCGCACCACGCGGCCCGCCGCGTCGCGCACCACGCAGGGCGAGTCGAGCAGGGTCACGTAGTGACCGTCCTTGTGCCGGATGCGGTACTGCAGCGCGACCATGGCATCCGGCTGATCGAACCACTGCTGGAGCAGGTGCTTGTCGTCGGGATGCACGAGCGCGGCCCAGTCGTTCGGGCCCGGCAGCTCGGCAGCGGTGTAACCGATGACGCGCTCGCAGCCCTCGCCGGTCGAGGTGCCGTTCTGCGTGTCGATTTCGTAGATGAGGCAGTTGAGCTCGCGCGCGATGGCGCGGAAGCGCTGGTCGGCGGCCGAGAGCGACTGCTCGCGCAGCTTGCGCGCGGTGATGTCGACCACGAGGCCGAGCACGCGCCGCGTGGCGCCATCCGGGGCGCGCTCGACCACGAACGCGCGGTCCAGCGCCCAGTGCCAGCTGCCATCGGTGTGGCGGAAGCGGTACTCGGTCTCGAGCACGTGCGCGTCGGGATCGACGCGCTGCAGTCGGCGCCGGAACTGGTCGATGGCCTGGTCGGGGTCGATGCCGAACAGCTGCCGCCAGTTCATGTGATTGGCATTGCCGAACGCCGGATCGACACCGAACACGCGGTAGTAACCGTCGGTGTTGTGCGTGATGCCGTTCTCGACGTCCCAGTCCCAGACGCCCGCGGTAGTTAGCTGGAGCGCTTCTTCGACGCGTTCGTTGCGCGCGTTGGCGATGCGCTCCGCGACCTTGCTCTCGTCGAGGTCCATGCACACGCCGAGCATGCGCACGGCCTTGCCATTGGCGTCGCGTTCCACCACGCGGCCGCGTTCGAACACCCAGCGCCACTGCCCGCCGCGCGTGCGGATGCGGTACTCGGCGTCGTAGTACTCGGCCTTGCCGGCGACGTGCTCGCTGAAGCGACGCGTGGCCTCGGGGCCTTCGTCGGGATGCAGGTTTTCGTCCCAGCGCGTGATGTGATCGCCGCCGTTGCAGGGGTCGATGTCGTGGCGATCGCACCAGTCGTTGAACCAGCGCGTGGTGTCGGTGACGAAGTTGGTTTCCCAGAGGCCGATGCCGGCACCCCAGGCGGCGGTCTCGAGCATGTGTTCGCTCGAGGCCAGGTGCGCCTCGGCGCGCTTGGTGGCATTGATGTCCAGCGTGACGCCGATGACCAGCACGGGACGGCCACTCAGGTCCCATTCGACCGCGCGACCGCGGTCCTGCATCCAGCGGTATTCGCCGGATGCCGTCTTGAAGCGGTATTCGAATTCCACCGAGTCGCGTTCGCCCTGCGCGTGCTCGCGCAGCTGGCGGTCGACCAGGTCGCGGTCCTCGGGGTGCAGGTTGCTGAACCAGGGATTGGGCGTCGCATCCCACTGCGCGCGCGAGTAACCCGTCATGGCCAGCCACAGGGGACTCGCGGTGCGCGCGTTGCTCGGGACGTGCCATTGCCAGAAGGCCGCGCGCGCGCCCCACAATGCCGTGGCGAGCCGCGACTCGCTGTCGCTGCGGGCCACCTCCTCGCTTTTTCGCCGGTCGATGTCGAGCAGCAGGCCGGTGATGCGGGCCGCCGAGCCGTCGCGCTCGCGCTGCACGACCCGGCCACGGTGCAGGACCCACAACCAGCGGTGACCCGCGGCTAACAACCGGTATTCGCATTCGAAGCGGTCGCCGCCGTGCTGGCAGGAATCGTTGGCGGCGTTGAAGGCGCCAAGGTCGTCCGGATGGATCCGGCGCTGCCATTCACGCATGGGCATCGGCCCGGCACTCACATCGACACCGAAGGCGCGCACCCAGGCCTCGTCCACCTCGAACCGGTCGGCGGACAGCTGCCAATCCCAGACCGCCGCCTGCGCGAGCTGCAGCGCCGAGCGGAATTCCGCCGGCAGCTGGGCGTCGGCCGCGGCTTGCGCGGTTTCGGGGCGGGCGTTCATGGGCCGATTATTGTTACCTGCATGTGTCCCCGGCCACATTGATCCATCTCCGGTTTCCGGCGGAACTTCGAAGGGGTTTCCCTGAATTTCCCGGGGCTTTCGCGCACCTCACAGGTGTTTCCTGTAAGGGGGCTACGGCTACTGGACCCCCGGTGACGTAAGTATTCTCCGACAGCGGGTTTAACAAAACCCCGCCGACAAATCTAACGGACTAGCTCGGGGAGAGGTGGCCAATGGTGGATGGAAGCATGACGCGTAATCCCATGGTCGCCGACTACTCCGAGTGGAGAGCCCGCGACTACTTTCAAACCTACTACAGCGAGGTCGTGCTCCCGGACGAGCAGGCGGTCCTCGCATACCAGATCGATGTCTTGCGCGCAGCGCGCGCACGCTTCGGCCGCGGGCTCGAATACGGTTGCGGACCGACGCTGCACCGGGCCATCGCCGCGGCGAAATACGCCTTCCGCATCGACATGGCCGACTGGCTGGCCGACAACCTGGCCGAGGCGCGCGAGTGGCTGTGCGCCGACGACAGCGCGCCGGAGTGGAAACGCTTCACGCGCTACGTACTGGCCTGCGAAGGCAATACGCGGCCTAACAACTCGCAGGTGATCAAGCGCGAGGCGCTGACCCGCAAGGTGGTGCGCGGCCTGTACGTGAGCGACGCGCGCCTGCGCCAGCCGCTCGGGCCGGCGCGCGATTCATTCTACGACCTCATCATCACCGGCTTCTGCATCGACGCGATCTCGAGCGATCCGCGCGTGTTCCGCCGCTGCCTGCGCAACGTCACCTCGATGCTGCAGCCCGACGGCACGTTCATCATCCACGCGTTGCACCAGTGCAAGGCCTACAAGTGCGGTGATCGCATGTTCCCGGGCTCCAACCTGACCATCGACGACATGCAGGGCGCGATGCTGGAGAACGGCTTCGCGCCCGCGAGCATCGACGTGCAGGTGATCCCGTGCCGCGAGAATTCGCACTACGGGTATTCGGGGATCCTGACGGCGTCGGGCCGGAAGTTGCCGGCGCGGCGCCGCTAGAGGCGCTGCAACAGCCAGACGATCCCGGCGGCACCCAGCGCGCACGAGCCCAGCGGCATCACGCCGCTCGCGTACCAGCGCGTGCCGCGCGCAAGGTAGATAGCCGGCAGCACCAGCGCGACGATCGACAGCTGCGCGATTTCCACGCCGATGTTGAAGCCCGCGAGCAGCGGCAGCAGCGTCGCGCCCGAGGCGTCGATCTCGCTCAGCGCGTTGGCGAACCCGAAACCGTGCACGAAACCGAAGCCGAAGGCGAGCGGCAGCCGCAATCGCGACAGCTTCGGCAACAGGTTGATGCCGCCGGCCACCGCGATCGACGCCGCGATCGCCACCTCGATCGGCTGCGTCGGCAGGTGCACGGTGCCGGTCACCGCGAGCGCCAGCGTGGTCGAGTGCGCGATGGTGAACGCGGTGATGATGGTGACGATGTCGCGCGTGACTTCCGAGAGCTTCGAGGCGCCCTGCCATCGCCCATTCACCGGCCGCAGCACCGACGGCAGCAGCAGCAACAGGACGAAGGCGATGTGGTCGTAGCCGATGAGCACGTGCCAGATGCCTTCGCCGAGGAATCGCGTGAAGCTCGCCCATACCGAGGCGCGTTCCGGTTCGAGCCAGGCCGGCGATTCGGCGCTGATCACGCCCGCGAGTTGCTCACGACCGCGTGTCGCGCTCAGCAACACGCGTTGCGAGGCATCGCCGCTCAGGAACAGCGGCCCACCCACCGTGAGCAGCCCGGGCCGCGGACATTCGGCCGTCATCGCGATGGACAGGAAGTTCTGGCCGGTGCGCTCCGCCAGTGCCAGGTCCTTGACCCGCAAGCCGCAGGGAGCGCCGCCGCGCGCCACCGCGATCTGTGCCAGCACCCCGGGTTCGATGGCCTGCGCGCGCGCCGCGACGACTTCCTGCCAGGTGACGACGCCGTCGAAGTCCTGGTCGATGAAGATGGACCACATGAGGTCCTGCACCGCGAGATCCCAGCGCAACCCGACTTCGCCGTCCTGCCGCGGCGCATCGATGAGCAGGTAGCTCGTGCTGGTGGCGTGCGCTGATGCGTCGGCAGCGACACCAAGCGCCGCGAGTGCCAGCCACAGCGAAATGAGGATGCGTTTCAAGGCGCTCACTCTAACCGCGACGCCGCGCGCCGAGAATCTCTTCGGTGACGGCATCGGCGAATCCGGTGATGCGCAGCCATTCGACCAGGCGGGCGCGAGCGGCCTCATCCCCGGCCGCCATCGCCGCGCGCGCCAGCACGCGCACGTCGGGCAGCTCCTTCTGCGAAATGAAGTTCTTTTCCGCCGCGGCCAGCGCACCGGCGGAATCGGCCTGCTGCAGGGCGAGCATGGCCGCTTCGCGATTGTGGAGCGCATCGCCGCGTGCGGCCTCGAGATCCAGCCAGCTCCTGGCCAGTGCCTGCAGGCGTGCCCGATCCTCAGCCGCCACACAACCCGCACGACGGACCACGAGCGCCAGGCTCGGGCGCTCCACCCGCAACAGCGCGTCGGCATCGGCCGGCTCGCCGCGCGCGACCAGCGCATCCGCCAGTGAGGCGCGGATGGAGTCCTCGAGAGGCGCCAGCGACAGGGCCGCGCTGTAGTCGGCGATCGCGCGATCGGGTGCGTTGGCCCGTTCGGCGAGCTCGGCGCGCACCGTGAGCAGGTAGGCGCGCGCCGCCGCGGGCTCCGAAGCATCGAGTGGATAGGCGCCGAGCAGAGCGCGGGCCTGCTCGAGACGGCCCGAACCGCCGAGACTCTCCGCAAGACAGGCCAGCGCCACGGCGCGACTCGCCCCCGAGGTCATCAACTGGGCACAGTCGGTGCGCGCGCCGGCGAAGTCACCGCGCACCAGCCGCACGGAGGCCCGCTGCGTGCGCGCCGCCGCGTCGAGCGGCGACTGCCGCAGGATGCCGTCGAGCAGCCGCTCGGCCGCGACGAATTCATGCCGGTATTGCAGCGTCTCGGCCCAGAGCCGGCGTGATTCCTGTGACGCCCCGGGACGTTGCGCGGCCGAGGCCAGCACCGACTCGGCGCGGCCGAAATACATGGGCTCGCGTTGCGTGTGCGCGCGGTCGAGAAAGGCGCGCGCAAGAGCGACGCTGGCCGCGTCCACCGGCGCCGCGCGCCAGCGTTCGATCAGACCACGCAGCTCCGCATCCGGTGTCGCCTGGCGAACGTTGGCGACGACGAATCGGGGGTCGGCTGGTACGAAGCGATCGGAGGCCGCCGCGGCAAATGCCGCGGCGGTCGCCGCCAGCACGAACAGCAATCGTGCCGGACCCCCTTTCATGGCTCTTCCGCCGGAATGAGCGCCGCGAACGTCGCCGGGTCGTCCGCATCCTGCTGGATGGTCCACCCGTTGAGCGTGGTCGGAACATCGTTCTCGGCCTTGGCGAAGGTGTCGAGCGCCATGGCCTTGATCGAGTTGTTCTTCGCATTCACCGCGACCACGAAGTTGCGCGTGGTCACGGCGCCGTCCGGGTCGGCGACGCGGATGGCGATGTTTGCCGTGCCGGTGGTCGCTTCGAGCGGCGTCAGCGTGAGCGTACGCGCCGTGCCGCTTCCCGAGAGCACCACTCCGTCGGTGGGGAACAGCGCGGTTCCGTCGGCCGCCGCGCTGACCATCAAACTACCTGCACCGGACTCGCGGTCGTCGATGCCGAAGTCGATCGACACCGGGGTGTCCTGGTCGGCGGAGCGGTCGCCGATGGTCGAGACGGCGGGTGCCGAGTTCGACGGCGGCGGCGTCATCGAACCGCCGCTGCCGCCGCCGCAGGCGGCGACCACCAGCGTGGTCGCCGCGAGCAGCGCGAGCGTCATCTTGTTGGGCGTGTCCATGATCAGCCTCCCGCGCCGGGCAGCGGCGTCGACAGGTACGGGAAGGTCTCGTCGAAGTCCGCCGCCGACACCGGCGCGCCGTCGGTGAACGGCACCTGGCCGAGCGGCGCGTTCTCCGGCTTGCACAGCTTGAGATCGACCGCATTGCCGCCGATGTTCAGCGGGTAACACAACGCACCCATGACCACGCGCAGCGCGATGTCGACCGTGTCGTCGCCCGGGCGGCGTCCGTTCGGGAAGCCCGCGAGATCACCGCCCGCCACGCCAAAGTTGCTCTGACTGGCGGCGGGCACGGAGGGAATGCCCGTGTTGAGCCGCGTCATCTCCGAGGGCGTGACCTTGGCGAGCTGGTTCACACCGGCGAAGCCGGTGAGAAACGCGGTCGCGAGATCATTGCGCGGAATGTTGTTGGGCGCGATGTTCGTGAAGTTCGTGCCCAGCGTCTGGTTCACGGGCCCACGGAACAACGCGTCCAGCAACGCCGGCAGCGTCGGGTTGGTCACATAGGTGCCGAACTGCCCATCGAACTTCGGTTCGCTGGCGCTGAAACGGTCCTTGTCGGGCAGTCCGATCACGAGCTCGTTCACGAGCGGCATGCCGAGGCGCGAGACCTGCACCCACGGGCCCCCGTCGACGTCGGGCCGTCCGAACGTGGGCAGCGGATTCAGCAGGCGCGCCTGGCGCAGGCTCGCGCTGGTCCAGCCGCCGATCACGCCATTGCCATTGCCGACCAGGCAGCTCTTGTGCACTTCGAGCGCGAGCGTGGTGACGTTGGCGTCGTCCACCTGGTTGTTGGCGCGCTTCTGCGTGATGCCACCCGGGAAGCCCTTGCCATCACCGGCGCCTGGCGCACTGTCACCTTCCACCGGCACGAAGTTCACGAGGTCGAACACCGGGCCCAGATTGACCGCGAAGCCTTCCTTGCGTTGCCCGACGAACACGCGACCCGGCATGTTGCAGCCCGGGATGTTCACCGTGTGTATGAACGAATTCGCGTACGCCTTGTAGTTCGCCACGCTGCCGAACGTCTTGGTGCCGACGAAGTCGTACGGCTTGCCGAACACCGTGGCGCCGTTGCCCGAGGTCAATTGCGCGGCCTGGCCGAAGCGGCGGTCGCCCCGCACCACCCACACCTGGTAGCTCTCGCGGAAGTTGAGGTTGGAGTTGTCGCCGGCGCTCACGCCGCCGACGTTCTTGAGCGGCACGGCCACGTTCGGCCCCGCGATGTTCAGCTTGATGCCACGGTTGTCGTTGGCCAGCCGGTTGGTGAAGCGGAACTGGAAGGTGAGGTTCTCCTTCGCGTCGCCGTCGTTGTCGATGTGGATCTCGTACAACGCGGCCGGGTCGAGCGCGAAATAGTTAGGACCGCCGTACGGCTGCTCGAGCGGGATGTAGTTGGCGAGCAGCGTCACGTAGCCGTCCCGACCGGCCTCGTAGCTGTTGAAGAGATAGAAGTCGGTCGAGTCCTCGAGCGGCATGCGCGTGATGGCCGGCGCCTCGCGGTGACTGGACGCGTACGTGTTGCTGGCCAGTGGCAGCAACGCGGATACCGCGGCCGCCACCAGGCAGGATTTCCTGAAGCTCATGACATTCCCCTTGCCTCATCGAGGCGGTGTTGGTTACGCGAGGGAATACGGGTACATGGCGGGCCGGATGCACGAACCGCAATGCACATGACAATATTTTTCGCGGCTGCATCCGCTGGCGCGCAGGAGCCGTACGGTAAGATTCGGCCGCATGAAAGCCCCGGTTGCCGCCCCCAAACTCACCGCGCTGGCACGCCTGATCGGCGCGACGCCGCTGCTCGAGATCCATTGCCGCTACCGCGGTCACGAGCACCGCATCTATGCCAAGCACGAGGCCTACAACTTCACGGGCAGCATCAAGGACCGCATGGCGCTGTACATCCTGCAGCGGGCTTATGCCTCCGGCGAGATCGCGCCGGGCGACGTGATCGCCGAGGCCACCAGCGGCAACACCGGCATCTCGTTCGCGGCGATCGGGCGCGCACTCGGCCACCCGGTCCGCATCTACATGCCCGACTGGATGTCGCGCGAGCGTGTGCTCGTGATCCAGAGCCTCGGCGCGGCGGTGATCCCGGTGTCCGCCGAGCTCGGCGGCTTCCTCGGTTCGATCCGCATGGCCGACGATTTTGCGCGCGAGGCGGGCCACGTGTTCCGGCCGCAGCAGTTCGACAACTCCGCGAACGTGCAGGCGCACTACGAGACCACGGGCCCCGAGATTTCCGCGCAGCTCGGCTCGCTGGGACGTACGCCCACCGCCTTCGTCGCGGGCGTGGGCACGGGTGGCACGGTGATGGGCGTGGCGCAGCACCTGCTCGAGCGCTTCGGGCGCGGCGTTCCCGCGCATCCGCTCGAGCCTGCCAATTCACCCACGCTGCGCACCGGCCACAAGGTCGGGCGTCACCGCATCCAGGGCATCAGCGACGAGTTCGTGCCTTCGATCGTGAAGCTTCCGTCGCTCGGCCGCATCCTCGACGTGTGGGACGGCGATGCCATCGTGATGTCGCAGCGTCTGGCCAACGAGCTCGGCATCGCCGTCGGCATCAGCTCGGGCGCCAACCTGCTGGGTGCGCTCGAGATCGCGCACGAGCAGGGAGCGGATGCCTGCGTGGCCACCGTGTTCTGCGATGACAACAAGAAGTACCTGTCCACCGACCTGTGCAGCGAAGAAGAGTGCAAGGAGCACTACCAGGTGAACCAGGTCGAGCTGCTGGATTTCCGCGTGATTCCGCCGGCGGTCGCGGGCCCCGCCGGCAGAATTGGTTACGCTCCGGAATGACTACTTCGGCATCAGCATGCGATCGACGGAGTGGATGACGCCATTCGATTGCATCACGTCATAGATGCTGATGTCGGCCACTGCGCCGGCCTCGTCCTTGATGGTGATGTTGCGATCTCCGTTCTTCATGAGCCACAACCGGCCGCCGCTCGCCGTGGTGAGCTCGGCGGTACCGTGGCCTTGCTTGATGAGCCGGTCGAGATCCGCGGCCGTGAGGCGACCCGGGACCACGTGATAGGTCAGCACCTTGGTCAGGGTGGCCTTGTTCTCGGGCTTCAACAAGGTGTCCACGGTGCCGGCCGGCAGCGCGTCGAACGCGGCATTCACCGGTGCGAACACCGTGAACGGCCCCTTTCCCTGCAGGGTGGCGACCAGGCCGGCGGCCTTGACCGCCGCGACCAGCGTGGTGTGGTCCTTCGAGTTCACCGCGTTCTGCACGATGTTCTTCTGCGGCAGCATGGCGCTGCCGCCGACCATGACGTCGGCATGCGCGACCGCCGCGAGTCCGATGGCGAGGGCGCACGCGGCGCCGAGGAGACGATTGCTGGACATGGAAGTCACTCCGGTTGTTGTTGATGACTGGCGGCTCTACGCCGCAAACGCCGCGGCGGATGCAGTGCGACGCGTGCATCCGGACTTCGCCCGCTTCCGTACTGCTATTCGAATTTCAGAATCACCGGCCTCCCGGGAGATCCATGAATCCGCGTTCTGCTCACATCGGTATTGCCGTCTTCGCCGTGGGCGCGTCCCCTGCATTTGCGGCGGGCCTGCCTGCCGACGATCTCGACGAGGTCGTGGTCAGCGCGCAGCGTCACGGCCTGCTCGGCAAGGTGGAGTCCTCGACGCAAGGCACCGTGACACGGGCGCAGCTGGAGACTCGCCCGGTGCTGCGCACGGGCGAACTACTCGAAACCGTGCCGGGCCTGGTCGTGACCCAGCACAGCGGCGACGGCAAGGCCAACCAGTACTTCCTGCGCGGGTTCAATCTCGATCACGGCACGGACCTCGCCACCAGCGTCGACGGCATCCCCGTGAACATGCATACGCATGGACACGGCCAGGGCTACACGGACATCAACTTCGTCATTCCGGAGCTGCTCGATCGCATCGAGTACAAGAAAGGCACCTACTACGCCGACGAAGGCAACTTCTCCGCGGCCGGTGCCGTGGATCTCATCTACCGCCGCCAGCTCGAAGACTCGGTGCTGTCACTGACAGCGGGCGAGGACTCCTACGCGCGCGGCTTGTTTGCCGGCTCCGCGGCGCTCGGCGGCGGCGATCTGCTCTGGGGACTGGACCATGGTCGGACCGACGGCCCCTGGGAACTCGACGAAGACCTGCGTCGCACGAATGTATTGCTCAAGTATTCGCGCGGCGAGCGCCGCGACGGGTATTCCATCACGGCATCTGCGTACGAAGGCCGCTGGAATTCCACCGACCAGATTCCCGAGCGCGCGGTCGCGGCCGGCGTGCTCGATCGTTTCGGCTACGTGGATCCCGGCGATGGCGGCGATTCGCATCGCCATGCGCTGAACTTCGAATTCGGCACACCGATCGACGAGTGGAGCCTGTCGGGCAACGTGTACGCGCTCGACTATCAGCTCGACCTGTTCTCGAACTTCACCTACGCGCTCGACCGCGTGCGCGGCGACCAGTTCGAGCAGTTCGACGACCGCCACGCCTATGGTCTGCATGCGGAGGTGGCCCGCGAGACCAACTACCACGGCTTGCATGGCTCGCTGCGATTCGGCGTCGAGTCCCGGCTCGACGACGTCGGCCAGGTCGGTCTGTACCTGACCCGCGATCGCGAGCGGCTTTCGACCGTGCGCGAGGATGCTGTGCAGCGGCTCGGCGTGGGCGTCTTCGTCGAGCAACAGCTGCAGGCGACGCACTGGCTGCGCATCATCGCGGGATTGCGGCACGATCGCGCGGACTTCGACGTCGACAGCGATCTCGCCTCCAACAGCGGCAGCGCGCGCGGCGCCATCACCTCGCCGAAGCTGTCGCTGGTGTTCGGGCCCTGGTCCGACACCGAGTTCTTCGTGAATGCCGGCCGTGGTTTTCACGAGAACGACGCGCGCGGCACGACCATCAGCGTCGATCCCGTGGATGGAGTGTCGGCCGCGCAGCGCGTACAGCCCATGGTGCGCGCCCGCGGCGCGGAGATCGGCATGCGCACGGCGGTCATCGCGTACACCCAGCTCGCGGCCACCGCGTGGTCGCTCGACCTGGACTCCGAGCTCGTGTACGTCGGTGATGCCGGCGCCACCGAGCCCAGCCGGGCCACCGAGCGCCATGGCGTCGAGCTCGGCGTGTTCGTCACGCCACGAGCGTGGCTCACGCTGGATGCGGACCTCGCGTGGTCGCACGGTCGATTCAGCGAGTTCGATGCTTCGGGCGATCGCATCCCGGGTGCGGTCGAAAACGTGGCTTCGATCGGCGTCGCCGTTCAGCACCCGCGGGGCTTATTCGGTGGCGCGCGCGTCCGCCACTTCGGTGCGGCGCCATTGATCGAAGACAACAGCGTGCGCTCCGATCCCACGACGGTGGTGAACTTCGAGATTGGGCGTCGCTTCGGCGCACACCTCTCGGTGGCGCTGGCCGCGTACAACGTGCTCGACTCACGCGACAACGACATCACATATTTCTACGAGAGCCGGCTGCCGGGCGAATCGCAGGCGGTGGAAGACCGTCATTTCCACCCGGTGGAGCCGCGCACGCTGCGCCTGACCGTGGAGACCCGGTTCTAGCCAGTTTGTGAGGAGCGGCGCGCGACCCGTAGAATCGTCGCCCATGCTTGCTTCCCTGGCGCGTGCCCTCGTGTCGGCCGCCGCGTTCGCGGTGGTCTGCGCGCCGTTGTCCTGGTCCGCCGAACCCGCGGCCTCGAAGCCGCCTGCGAAGAAGCCCGCGGCCAGTAGTTCGAAGCCGGGTAGTTCGAAGCCCGGGAGCGGCACCAGCGGCACGCACAAGAAAAAACCTTCCGCACCGGCGCCCGCGCCCAGGAAGCCGACTCCCCCGCCGCCACCGCCACCACCACCGCCCGTCGAGCTCATCGGCTACGTGATCATGCCGCCCGGTGCGTTCCGCGCGGGACCCACCTCCGGCCAGTACGATGCCGAGGGACGGCGCGCCGCCGAGCCGCGCTTCGATTCGCAGCCCGTGCAGGGCGTGAGCTCCATCAAGCCGGGCCCGACGGCCGGCGCCTGGTGGGCACTCTCGGACAATGGCTTCGGTCGCAAGTGGAACAGTCCTGACTACCGGCTCTGCCTCTATCTATTCGACGTGCGGCCGCGCACCGAGGCGGGCACGGATTCGCGCACGGCGCTGCAGGCCGTCGTCGAACTGTCCGACCCCGCGAAGTTCTTTCCGTGGCGGCTCACCGACGAGAACGATCCCGAGCGACCGATGACCGGCGCCGACGCGGACCCGGAATCCCTGGTGGCCATGCCCGACGACACGTTCTGGATCGGTGACGAGCTCGGTCCCTGGCTCATGCATTTCTCGGTGGACGGCGATCTGCTCGAGGCGCCGGTGGAGCTGCCCGACAACGTGCGCTCACCGGACCATCCCCAGGTGCTCGCGGGCAGCGCGCAGGCCAGCCTCGCCAGCTCGCGCGGCTACGAGGCCATGGACCTCGCGGGCGACAACAAGACCCTGGTCACCATCCTCGAAGGGGCGGTCAACGGCGAGCCACCGCGGCTGCGACGAGTGCAGCGGTTCGACACCACCACGCGCAAGTGGCTGCCCTTCACTCTTATATATGAGCTGGACGCGGACACGATGTCGGTCACCGACATGTCGCGCATCGAGGGCAACCGTTTCGTGGTCATCGAACGTGACGACCTCGAGGGTGATGCCGCGAAGGCCAAGCGCGTGTATTCCATCGACCTCGACAAGGCCGTGCCCGGCAAGCCGCTGCCCAAGAAGCTGGTCATCGACCTGCTGGCCATCGGCAATGCGCGGGGACTCGCCGAGGCCGTGCCGCGCGACAAGCCGTTCCGCTTCCCGTTCCTGACCACCGAGTCGATCCAGGTGCTGGACCGCACGCACGTGGTGATCGTCAATGACAACAACTACCCGGCCACGGGTGGGCGGGGTCCGATGGTCACCGACGCCACCGAATGGATCTGGCTGGAGCTCGCCAATCCGCTGTGACCCTGATCGCACTCAAGGACGCGGAACTCGCGTTCGGCATGACCCCTTTGCTCGATCGCGCCTCGCTGGCCATCGCCGACGGCGACCGCGTCGGGCTGATCGGCCGCAATGGCACGGGCAAGTCATCTTTGTTAGGCGTGCTCGCGGGCACCCTGCCACTCGATGATGGCGAGGTGCAGCGCAAGCCCGGCCTGCGCGTGGCGCTGGTCGAGCAGGAACCGGTGTTACCCGACGCGCCCACGGTGCGCGACTCGCTGCTGCTGCGCGGCGGACTGGGAGCGATCGCCGATGAGCGCGACCGGCACGCGGCCGAGACGCGCCTGGTCGAATACCTGCACCGCTTTTCGGTGAACGAAGACGGCTCGCCGGCACAGGTGTCCGGCGGCGAACGCAAGCGTGCGGCGCTCGCGCTGGCCTTCGCACTCGGGCCCGAGCTGCTGATGCTCGATGAGCCCACCAACCACCTCGACGTCGACGGCATCGAGACGCTCGAAGAGCTGCTGCAGAAGAACGTGACCTGCGTGGTCATCACGCACGACCGGCGCTTCCTCGATCGCGTGGCATCGAGCATCGCGGAGCTGGATCGCGGCCGTCTGCGCGTCTTCCCGGGCAACTACTCGGTGTACGAACAGCGCAAGGCGGACATCGACGCGGCCGAGGACCTGGCCAACCGCCGCTTCGACAAGTTCTGGGCCCAGGAAGAAGTCTGGATCCGCAAAGGCGTGGAGGCCCGGCGCACGCGCAATGAAGGGCGCGTCAAGCGTCTCGAACACCTGCGCGAGGAGCGCGCCGAGCGGCGCGAGCGACTGGGATCGATCAAGCTTACGGTCGATACGGGCGAGCGCTCGGGCAAGCTGGTCGCGGAGCTCGAGAACGTCAGCAAGAGTTTCGGCGGCCGCCGCATCCTCGACGAGGTGAGCCTGCGCGTGATGCGTGGCGACCGCGTGGGGTTGTTAGGGCCCAACGGCGCCGGCAAGACGACACTGATCCGGCTCATCGTCGGCACGCTCGAGCCCGACTCGGGCCGGATCCGGCGCGGCACCAACCTGCAGGTGGCCTACTTCGACCAGCTGCGCGAGCAGCTCGATCCGGAGAAGACGCTGTCCGAGACGGTGAGCCCGGGCTCCGACTGGGTAGATATCGGCGGCCAGCGCAAGCACATCACGAGTTACCTCGGCGACTTCCTGTTCCCGACGCGGCGCGCGAACGCGCCCATCCGCATGCTCTCGGGTGGCGAGCGCAACCGGCTGCTGCTGGCGCGCCTGTTCGCTCGACCCGCGAACGTGCTGGTGCTCGACGAGCCCACCAATGACCTCGACATCGACTCGCTCGAGCTGCTCGAGAACATGCTGCAGGACTACGGCGGCACGCTGCTGCTGGTCAGCCACGATCGCGCCTTCCTCGACAACGTGGTCACGCAGACCGTCGCCGCGGAAGGTGAAGGCCGTTGGCGCGAATACGTGGGCGGCTACACCGACTGGCTGCGCCAGCGTCCGCAACCGAAAGCCGTGACGTCGAAGCCCGCGGCGCCGGCTGCACCCGCGCCCGTCGCGGCGCCGGCAACAAGGCGCAAGCTCAGCTACAAGGAGCAGCGCGAACTGGAATCACTGCCCGGCGAGATCGAGAAGCTCGAGCTCGAACAGCAACAGCTCGCACAGAAGATGGGCGGCGCCGACTATCATCGGGTCGCGCCCGACGAAATGCGCCGCGATGGCGAACGCGCCGTCGAGCTCGAGAGCCTGATCGCGGAACGCACCGAACGCTGGATCACACTGGAAGATCGCACATGAAACCTGGCACCAAGCCGCCCGCCATCCGCATCTGGAAGGAAACCGCGCACCGCGGCGGCAAGGGCGTGAGTGCGATCCACGGCGTGCCGCTGCCCGGTCCGCAGCTCGAGGAGCTCTGCAGCGCGCTCAAGAAGAAATGCGGCACCGGCGGCACGGTGAAGAACGGCGTGATCGAGATCCAGGGCGATCATCGTGACCGGCTGGTCGACGAGCTCAAGAAGCTCGGCTACGCGGACGTCAAGAAAGCTGGGGGCTGAGATCGCGGCAACGAGCCTTCAGCGCTTTGTTACCGCGAAAATGAGGAATGTCCCCATTATTTGCCGCGCACGCCGCCCGTGAGCACGATGCGCATGGCCTGTTCCACGGACAGCTCCGTCTCGACCAGCCGGCTGCGCGGGATGTAGATGGTGTAACCGCCGATCTGGTAACTCATCGGTAGATAGACGGCGACGAGGTCGTCGCCGCCGCCGATGCCCAGCGTGTTGGCGTGCTCCTGCGTGACGAAGCCAATCAACATGCCGAAGCCGAAGTCCAGAGTGACCACGCGGTCGAGATCGCCCTTCTTCTTCTCGGTGTTGACCAGCCGCGTCATGTCGCGGATCGCGCTGTAGACGGTCTTTACCACCGGCACGCGCAGCAGCAGTTCCTCGCCGAAGCCGAGCACGCGGCGAACCAGGAAGGCGTTCACCGCGAGACCGATCGCGAACAGCAGCACGAAGCCCGTGATGAGGCCGAGGCCGGGGAAGTAGTTGGCCTCGCCCATCACGAGCTTGATGGGTTTCGACAGCAGGCTCTCGGTGGTGACGCCCAGCCAGTACACGAAGTACACGGTGAGCCCGATGGGGAGGATGGTGACCAACCCCTTGAGCAGGATGCTGCCGATGGTCTTCATCATGGAGTGGTTACTTCTTCGGCTTCTCGAAGCGCAGCGTCATGCGGTCCGACTCACCGATCGCGTCGTACTTGGCACGATCGAACTTCGGGTCGACCGGTTTGTCGCCTTCCGAGGATTGCCGGGTCGGCGGCAGGGTCCACACGCCGAACGGATGGTCCTTGGTGTCCTTGGGATTGGCATTGATCTCCGACTTGGCCGCGAGCTTGAAGCCGGCCTTCTCGACCAGCGAGATCACGTACTTCTCGTCGAGGTAACCATTGAACACCGAGGGGTCCTGGCCCGGCTTGGCGCGATGCTGCTCGATGGCGAGCACGCCACCGGGCCTGGTGGCCTGGAAGATGTCGGCGAGGTTCTTCTCCGCGACCCCCTGGCGCACCCAGCCGTGCATGCCGCGCGCCAGCAGCACGAAATCGAACTTGTTAGCCGGCAGCGGACCGGCCTTCTGTCCCCAGTCGACCACGTTCACCTTGCCGTACACCTTTTCATCGGCGTACTTGGCCGCGAACTGGTCGTTGCCCGTCGCATAGAACTGTCCCTGGGTCGCGCGCGCATAGGGCGCAAGGATCTCGGTCCACCAGCCGCCGCCGGGCTGGATCTCGAGGATGGTCATGCCGGGTTTCAGGCCCCAGAACTCGAGCGCGTCGACCGGATGGCGCTGTGAATCACGTTCCTTGGCGTCGCTGGAACGCCAGCTGCCGGACACCGCCGACTCGATGGCCTGCACGTCCTTCTTCTCGGCGGCCGCGAAACTCGCGGCCGAAAACATCGCGAAGGCGGTCAATCCGATGGCCGCCGCTGCATTCCTGAGTTTCATCGAAGGTCCCTCTATCCGCGTTTGGAGGGCCAGCATGCTAATGAATTCGCGGGCCATTGGCGAACGATGCAGCCCGAGCGCATGCTCGGTGCCGTGACGGAGCCAGCGCTCGAGCAATTCGGTTACCGGCAGGAGCTCAAACGCTCGCTTGGCCTCCCCGCGCTGATCGTCTACGGCCTGGTGTTCATCAATCCGACCTCGCCGTTCTCGATCTTCGGCATCGTGTTCAACCTGAGCCACGGCATGGTGCCGCTGGTATACGTCATCGGGCTCGGCGCGATGCTGTTCACGGCCTCGAGCTATGTGACCATGTCGCGCGCGTTTCCCGTCGCGGGCTCGGTGTATTCATATGCCGGGCATGGCATCGGACCCACCGCGGGGTTTCTCGCCGGCTGGGCCCTGCTGCTCGACTACGTGCTCATGCCCACGTTGATATACGTGTTGTGCGCCATTGCGATCGAGGCGCTGGCGCCGGGCGTTCCCCGCTGGCTTTCCATCGTGGTGGTGTTGTGCTTCAACACCGGCATCAACCTGCGCGGCATCGAGGCGAGCGCGCGCCTCAACGCCGTGTTGCTCACCGTGATGTTCGCCTTCCTGGCGCTGTTCTTCGCGCTCGGCGTCGACGCGCTCGGGCACGGCGTGGCGGGTGCGCATCTATCTACCGCGCCGTTGTTCCGCGCGGATGCGTTCAGCTCGGCCGTGATCTTCGGCGCCTTGTCCGTGGCCACGCTGAACTTCCTCGGCTTCGACGGCATCTCGACGCTGGTCGAGGAAGCACGCGACGGCGCACCGGCCGTCGGACGCGCCTTGTGGTGGTCCGTCTGCCTCGCGGCCGTGCTGTTCATCGCGGCCACCTGGCTGGCCTCGTTGTTCGTGCTGGATCGCACGCAATTCGCACCGGGACCGCCGACCGATGGCGCGTTCTACAGCGTGGCCGAAATCATCGGGGGCACCTGGTTCAAGGCGGCCGCGTCTTCGAAAGTGCTGGTGGCGGGCGTGGCGGTCGCGGCGGCGTCGCAGACCGCCACGGCGCGATTGATGTACGGCATGGCGCGCGACGGCCGGCTGCCACGCGTGCTCGCGTACGTGCATCCGGACCGCAAGGTTCCGCAGCGCGCCATCCTGTTCATTGCCGCGCTCAATCTCGTGACCGCGCTGATCTTCGCCAATTCGTTCGAGCTGCTGACCACGCTGGTGTGCTTCGGCGCGCTGGTGGGCTTCCTGATGCTGCACCTGTCCGTGCTGGTGCACTTCCGGCGTCAACAGAGCTCGCGGTGGGGAAGACACGTGGTCGTGCCCGCGTTCGGCGGCGCCATCGTCGCCTACGTGTTGTGGAACATGGCGCTCGATGCGCAGCTCGTGGGCGTGGCCTGGCTCGCGATCGGCCTCGGATCGTGGCTGCTGGTGGGAAGACTCAGGGCCTGAACCAGGCGTTGCCCACCTGCAGGTAGATAGCCGTCTCGCCACCGCTGAAGCCGACATCGAGGCCCGCGTGCATGCCGAACAGGCGCGCGAGCTGGTAGCGGAAGCCCAGGGCGCCGCTCCAGACATCGCGGGTCGCGGAGAACAGCTCCCGGTCGGTGTGCGCGCTGCCGTAACCCGCCGCACCCACCAGGCTCCAACGCGGGCGGAATTGCCAGCGTCCTTCCACTTCCGCGGACGCCATCTCGTCTCCCTGGTAGCGCATGGCCGCGACGCCGCGCAGCTTGATGTAGGGACGCAGGAAGAAGGGTGTGCCTTCGGAGGTCCACTGGTAATCGGCGCGCATTCCCAGCGTCCAGTCCTTGCCGAGAGGAAGCCATCCCATGATCACCTGCTGGAAGCGCTCGAAATCCTGGCTGGCGCCGAGGTTTTCGCGCGACAGCAGATACAGGGACTCGGCGTACAGGCCGTGCGTCGGCGTGAACAGGTTGTCACGGCTGTCGTATTCGAGGATGGCCGCCGGCGCGGAGATCTCCACGTCGATGCGATCTGCGAGACCGGGAAAGAGTGCTTCGTCATCCAGCTTGGGCTCGACCTTCGAATAGATGTAGCGCAGCCCCAGGGACCAGGGCGATTTCGCCTTCGGCTTCCAATTCCCCTGGACGAGCGCCAGCGAGAAGTCGAGCTCGTAGCTGATCGCCTGGTCGAGCGAGTCGCTGGCATCGCCGAGCCCGTAGAAGTCGAGATTCAACTGGCCACCCGCGAACGCCGCCAGCGTCTGCAGTCGTTCGTCGTACCAGTGGCTCGAATCGCCGGCGAACGCCATCCACGTCCCGTTCTCGGTCGCGAGGCCGCCCGCCACCGACATGTTCGGCCGCGCGAACCCTTCGGTGCCGGCGTCCTTGCGCGGCCGCACGAACATGCCGGCCACGCCACCGCCATAACCGACGGCCGGCTCGGTGACGACCAGCGGGATGGGCAGAAAGGCGCGCGGTTGCGCGATGAACCTCGACAGGTCGAGCTTGCCGTCCTGCGGATCCCGAAACCGCGAGCCGGTGGTCTCGGCTCGTGCAGTCGCGTCCGGATCCTGAGGCGCCGCCTCCCCGGCGAGCAGCGACGCAGGCAGCGCGCAGGCAACAACCAGCAGGAGGCGATAGAGCGAGCTCATGGTTGGCGACATGCTCGGATCTGCGGCCGGGCCGCTCAATAAGCCCATCTACCCACAGACTTTGGCGCGGGGGTTCCACTGACGTCCGGTGGTCGCGTGCGCCGGGCGGTTTGCATTCCACGGCTGACTCCGTGACGCTATGCAGCGCCGCGGAGAAGAAGAAAAACAGATGCTGGTCGGAATCGATCTGGGAACAACGAACAGTCTGATTGGCGCATGGGTCGAGGATCGACCACAGCTCATCCCGAATGCGTTCGGCGACGTGCTGACGCCTTCGGTGGTCGGCGTGGACGATGCCGGCACCCTGCTGGTGGGCGCGGCGGCCCGGGAGCGCCTGATTTCGCACCCACACCTGACCGCGGCGAGTTTCAAGCGCTACATGGGCACGCAGCACGAGGTTCAGCTCGGCAGGCAGCGTTTCCGAGCGGAGGAACTATCGGCGCTGGTGCTGCGTTCGCTCAAGCAGGATGCTGAAGCGCATTTCGGGCAGCCGGTCACCGAAGCCATCATTACCGTGCCCGCCTATTTCAACGACACCCAACGCAAGGCGACGATGGCCGCCGGCAAGCTCGCCGGTCTGCACGTCGAACGCCTGCTGAATGAACCCACGGCCGCGGCGCTGGCCCACGGTCTCGCCAACAAACATGCCGAGACCAAGTACCTGATCTTCGATCTCGGCGGCGGGACGTTCGACGTATCGGTGGTCGAATTGTTCGATGGGGTCATCGAAGTACACGCAAGCTCGGGGGACAACTTCCTGGGCGGCGACGACTTCAGGGATCAGCTGGTCAAGACCTTCCTGGCCGAACATGCCGCCGCGTTGGGCGTCGATCCGCTGAAACCGTCGTCCGCGTTGCTCGAGCGTGTCGCGCGCCAAGCCGAACTCGCCAAGCGCGAACTCTCGAGTGCGCCGAGCGCACAGATGAGCGTCACCTGGGAAGGCAAGGAATACCGCAAGGAGATCAGCGCACCAGACTTCGAGCGCGATTGCGAGGCGCTGCTGAATCGGCTCGCGCGCCCCATCCAGCAGGCGCTGCGCGACGCACGCCTGCGCACCAACCAGCTCGACCAGATCGTGCTGGTCGGCGGTGCCACGCGCATGCCGATCGTGCGCAAGCTCGTGACCAAGCTGTTTGGACGATTCCCCACCGTCGAGATCAACCCGGACGAAGCCATTGCGCAGGGTGCGGCAATCCAGGCCGCACTCAAGTCGCGCAACGCCGCGCTGAACGACGTGGTAATGACCGACGTCTGCCCGTACACCCTGGGTGTCGACACGGCGCGCCAGGTGGGCATGAACGAATTCGAGAGCGGTTTTTTCACGCCGATCCTCGAGCGCAACAGCCATGTGCCGATCAGCCGCGAGGAGCGCTTCTACACGCTGCAGGACAACCAGAAGGCGATCCAGCTACGGGTGTTCCAGGGCGAGAACCCGCTGGTCAAGAACAACATCCTGCTCGGCGAGATCAAGGTGTCGGTGCCCAAAGCGCCCGCCAACCAGGAATCCGTCGATGTGCGTTTCACCTACGACCTGGATGGACTTCTCGAAGTCGAGGTGACCGTGGTCTCCACCGGCCACAAGGAACGGCTGGTGATCGAGGGCAATCCCGGCGTGCTGAGCAAGGAAGAAATCGACAAGCGCTTTGCCGCGCTGTCGCAGCTGAAGCTGCATCCGCGGGACGAGCAGGTCAATCGACAGGTGATCGCACGCGCCGAGCGCATCTACGAAGAATCGCTGGGTGAGCTGCGCCAATTCATTTCCCTGAAGCTCGGAGAATTCCAGGGCGTGATCTCCGGCCAGGACCGGCACGAGATCGCGCGCGTGCGCGCCGATTTCATGGCGTTCCTCGACCAGATCGAAGCGAGTCGCTGAGCGCGCATGACTGAAACGATCTGGAGCGTGCTGGGCATCGAGCCGACGGATGACGAACGCGCCATCAAGCGGGCGTATGCGGCGCGGGTCAAGGTCACATCGCCGGAGGCCGATGCCGCCGGCTACATGAAACTGCGCGCGGCCTACGAGCGGGCGAAAGAATATGCGCGCCGGCAACAGCAACGCGTCCTCGCGGAGCCGGAGTCGGGCGAGGACGACGGCTACGGCGACGATGCCGACGCGCCCCGGTTGCTCGAAGTCACGAAGCCGGCTGCTCCGGCCGCGACGCCGCAGCAGCTGGCCATTGGCCTGCTGCACGCTTCGCTGGAAAGAGGCGAGCTCGCGCAATTCCTGCAGCAGCTCGAGGAAATCAAGGCCGCAGACACGTTTGCATCGCTCGACGATCAATACCACTTCGTCGGCAGGGTCGCGGTCATGGTGCAGGAAGCGAACCTCGAGGATTCCGCGTGGTGTGGCCGCGTCGCCCAACTACTCGGCGCGCGCGAACACGAGAACCTGTTCACGGACCATCCGCGCTACCACTATGCCTACGACTACCTGCTCGGGCGGTACGAGGAGATGCGTGCGGCCGACGCCCATGCGCACGTCGAGGCCAACCAGGACGATTCGGGCGCTCCCGGCTATGTGCACGTTTACCAGGTACTCACCGCACCTTTCGATGCCGAACGCCTGAGCGCCCTCACGCGGTCGCAGGGTTATCACCGGCTTGCCGTGCGGCTGCTGGAGCGTGCGAAGACCGACCCGGGCATCGTGATCCCCGCCGAGAATCGCGAATGGTGGGAGCGAACCTCGATGGCCGGACAACACCGGCCGATGGTGGACGCCACCGAACAACGCGCACCCGAACCCGCGGCCGAGGATTCGTTCCGGTTTCCTTTCTGGGCGGTGGGACTGGTCATGTTCCTGGTCATCAATCTCGCGCGCACCTGCGGCCCGGACCGTTCGACCATGAGCGTGGAGTCCATGGAAAAATTTCGGCAGCGTCTGCCGATGATCCTCGAGCCCGACCTCGTGAGACTGTCGGGGGACAAGGACGCGCGGAAGATCGTGGAGCAATGCGACTCGCCGACTCGCGCCGAGATCATCGCCGCCGTGTACTCCACGCGAAGAAATCAGCGCGGCCTGCAATCCGGCGGCAAGCCGGCGACCGTCGCGCCGCCGGATTCGGAGATCGATCCCGAGGTGGTTCGCCTGCTGACGAGATGCCGCGGCGCGCCTCAGCTGGACGCGAACGGCGGTGAGTCCCCAGCCAGGCAGTAGATTTGGAGCGGGTGATGGGAATCGAACCCACGTTAGTAGCTTGGGAAGCTACAGTTCTACCATTGAACTACACCCGCGCCCGAGGCCGGCGAGAATAGCCAGCCCGGAAGCCCATCACAACGTCCGAGATGAAGAAACCATTGGTAGTCATGGCATTGCCGCAGGAGTCGCGCGGCCTGCTCGAACGCGCCGGCGCCCAGGTGTTGTACACCGGGGTCGGCAAGGTCAACGCCGCCGCGAACCTGGCGCGCCAGCTGGCTGAGCTGCGCTGTTCGGGCGAGACGCCTTCGAAAGTCCTGAACCTTGGCACCGCCGGCAGCCGCAGCGTACCGGCGCACACCCTCGTGGCCTGCAACCGGTTCTCGCAGCGGGACATGGACGTGAGCGGCCTCGGCTTCGAGCGCGGCGTCACGCCGTTCGACAGCGCGCCCGCGGTGCTCGAGTTTCCGCCGGTCTTCACTGACCTGCGGCAGCTCGCCTGCTCCACCGCGGACTCCTTTGCGACGCACCTGCACGACGTCGATGGCGACGTGGTCGACATGGAGGCCTTCGCTCTGGCGCGCGTCTGCGTGGCGGAGCGTGTGCCGTTCGGCTGCGCGAAGTACGTCACCGACGGCGCGGACAGCGACTCGGCGGTCCATTGGGAAGCCGCGCTCGAGGCGGCCGCGCAAAGTTTCGCGCGCCTGTATGAATCACTCGCCGAGGCTGCATGAACGACTCCGCCCATCGCCCCATCCGCAGTTTCGTCATGCGCACCGGTCGCATGACTTCCGGGCAGGCGCGCGCGCTCGACGAGCTCTGGCCGCGCTACGGCGTCGAGTACTCGGCCGCGCCGCTCGATCTCGATGCGCTGTTTGGCCGCCGTGCACCACGAACGCTGGAAATCGGCTTCGGCAATGGCGAGCACCTCGCGTCGCTGGCAGCCGCGCATCCCGGGCGCGATTACCTCGGCGTCGAAGTGCATCGGCCGGGCGTCGGTCATCTCCTCATGCTCGCGGCGACCAGCAACCTGGACAACGTGCGTGCGAGCGCGCACGACGCCGTGGAAGTGCTGCGCGAGCAGATCGCGCCGGCCGCGCTCGACGAGGTGCTGGTGCTGTTTCCCGATCCCTGGCACAAGAAGCGGCATCACAAGCGTCGACTGATACAGGCGCCGTTCGTCGAGCTCGTGGCTTCGCGGCTCGCGACGGGAGGCGTGCTGCGACTCGCGACCGACTGGGAAGAGTACGCACTGCAGATGCTCGAGGTGATGCGCGCGAATCCGCAGTTCACGAATCTCTCGCCGGCCGGCGAGTGGATGCCGAGACCCGATGAGCGCGCGCCGACGCGCTTCGAGAAGCGCGGCGCTCGCCTCGGTCATGGAGTGTGGGACCTGGCGTTCCGCCGCAATTGACTCTATCTACTCGCGCGGCGCGCGATAGAAATTCACCTGCACGTGGCTGCGGAAGTCCCGGGGTGCGAACGGGCCCTGGCCCGCGCCGGAACCACCGGCGCGGCCACTCCAGCCCGTCGGCCGCGAGCGCTCACTCGGCATCGGTCAGGGTTGCGCGCCAGTCATGGCGCCCGGAACTTACGAAGTCTGGAAACTCGCGCGTAAGCCATCGACCACGAACTGCACGGCCAGCGCTCCGAGCACCACGCCGAACAGCCGGTTCGCCACGTTGGTGCCGGTCACCCCGATCACGCGCATCAGCGGTCCAGCGACCCACATGGCGAACAAACAACAGGCCAGCACCACCAGCGCGCACGCGAACATCAGCAGGAACTGCAACGGGTGCGTGGTCACTGGAATCGGTCCGAACCAGAGCAGCAGCGTCGTCAACGCACCAGGACCAGCCATGAAAGGGAACGCAAGAGGGAAAACCGAGATGTCGGCGCGTCGCTTGCTCTCCACCTTTTCGTCGCTCGAGGTGCGCGTGCCCGACTCGCGCGCGAACACCATCTCGAGCGCGATGAGGAAAAGCAACAGGCCGCCGAAGATCCTGAACGAGTCGAGAGCGATGCCCATCGCGTTGAGGAATCCGGCACCAGCGAGTGCGAAGAGCAGAAGTATTCCGCTTGCAACTAACACCGACTTCAGGGCCATCTTGTGTTAGTACGAAGCGCTCGCGCCTTCGGTGAGTCCGGAGAACACCGGGATCAACGAGATCGGCTCGACGACCACGAAGAACACGATGAAAAATTTGATGGCCTGTTCGAGCATGATGCTTTGCGCAAGAAATTCGTTCTTGTACTTGACACCTTTCGGGAGCAACATGTTTTCGAAGTCAACGAAAGGCACGGGCAGCATAGCAGCACACGTCGGAGGGATTCGATGAAACCCACCATCGGCAACTGGTACCGCATCCAGGGCAGCGACTCATTCGAAGTCGTTGCATACGACGAGGACGACGGCACCATCGAGCTGCAATACTTCGACGGCACCGTGGAAGAGATGGACATCGAAGACTGGCAGGCCGAGCAGGAAAACGGCGCGCTCGAGGAAGTGGAGCCCCCGGAAGACTGGACCGGTTCGGTCGACGTGGATCCCGAGGAAGACGACCTGCGCGGCGCGCTCGGCTACGGTGATGACGACGACCGCCGCCAGAGCACCAACAAGCTCGAAGGCCTCGATCTCTTCGAATAGTTAGGGCGCCCGCCCTTCACAGGTTGGCGAGCGCGTCCACGTCGACGCCCTCGGCCAGCAGCACGTACTCCCCCACCACCTCGATCGGCACGCGCCTCAGCGACTGGCCCGGGCAGGGACCCGCGATGCACAGCCCCTCGTCGCGCGTGAACAGCGCGCCATGTGATGCGCACAGGATCAGGTTGCGGTCCGGTGTGAGGAACTTGTCGGGGCGGAAGTTCAACGGGTGACCGGCGTGCGGGCAGGTGTTCACGTAGGCCGCGACTCCAGTCGAGGCGCGCACCACGAAGCCGCGCAGCGGCCAGTCGCCCTCGCCGGCCGTGAAGCCGCGGCTGCCGGTGGCCTCGAGCTCGGCCAGCGAGCAGAGTACCCGCGTGACATCAAGCTCGCGCGGCGGTGATGTCACGGCGCGAGAGCCACAGCAGCAGGAGCAGGCCGGGAATGCTCAATGTCGCGGCATACATATAGAAGTCGCCGTAGCCCAGCGCGTCGACCATGAGGCCGGAGGTTCCCATGAGCAGCTTGCCCGGCAGCGCATACAACGATGAAAGCACCGCGTACTGAGTGGCGGTGTACTTCGAGCTCGTGAGACTCGACATGAAGGCGATCAGCGCGGTGCCGTGCACGCCGAGTGCCAGATTGTCGAAACCCACGATGAACGAGAGACCGAGACTGGTGGCTGCGCCACGTGCATGCATGTGGCTCGGCAGGAAATCCAGCAGCCCGGCCTGGGCGCAGTCCATCGGCAGCTGGCAGGCGTACGCGCCGAAGGACCCGTAAAAGATGTTGGACATGATGACGAGCACACTGCCGAGCAGCAGGCCACGAATGCGGCCCACCTTGGCGACGATGAGGCCGCCGACCACGGCGCCGAGCAATGTCGAAGGCCAACCGAAGAACTTCGCCACCACGCCGACTTCCTCGAGCGAAAAGCCCAGGTCGATGTAGAAGGTGTTCGCCATCACGCCGCTCACGTAGTCGGTGAGCCGATACGAACTGATGAACGCGAAGATCAACAAGCCGAGCCCGAGGCCGTAACGCCCGAAGAAATCAACGATGGCGCCGACGGCCGGCCCGAAGAACGAGGAACCGGCGCGCTGCACCCATGCCGGGAGATGTGCGTGGTCCCTGACCCAGTTCAGCACGCGCTGCTCGCGCTCGGCCTGGCTTTCCTCTGGACGCGGGGGCTCACGCACGAACAGTGTCGTCACGATGCCCACACCGACGAGCGCTGCCATGGTCAGGTAGCTGGTGTGAAACCCCGAGCGCCCGGCAATGATCAACGCGCCCGCGGAAGCGACCATCAACGCCGTCCGGTATCCCACCTGGTATGCGGCGGCCATGGCGCCCTGCTTGTCCGCCGGCGCGGATTCGATTCGCCAGGCATCCATGGCGATGTCCTGGGTCGCCGCGAAAAAAGCCACGAACGCCGCGAAGAACGCCACGCGCGCCACGCTCTGGGCCGGATCGCTGAACGCGAGCAACGCGAGGCCGAGAGCAAGGCCGATCTGCGCGAGCAGCATCCAGGAGCGCCGCCGGCCTAACCAGTCGTCGAGGAAAGGCAGCGGGTAGCGATCGACTATCGGCGCCCAGATCCATTTGAAGGAATAGAAGAGGCCGACCCAGGCCAGCATGCCGATGGTCGCGCGCTCGATGTGCGCGGTGCGCAGCCACGCCGACAAGGTCGAGAACACGAGGTAGAACGGCAACCCGGCCGAGAAGCCCAGGAACAACATCGAGAGCACCGGCCGTTCGAAGTAGACAGCGAACGCCTGGCCCCAGCTGCGCCTGGCAGGTGCGTCAGTAGACATGGATCAGCGATATCATGCGCGCCCGCATCATACCGAGAGCCCGCACGTGCAGGAGTACCAAAGAACCTTCATCGACCTCGCGATGTCGCGCCAGGCGTTGCGCTTCGGCAGCTTCAAGCTGAAGTCAGGCCGCGAGAGTCCGTATTTCTTCAACGCCGGCCTCTTCAATGACGGCGAAGCCATCGCGGTGCTCGGGCAGTGTTACGCGGCGGCGCTCACGCGCTCGGGCCTTGAGTACGACATGTTGTTCGGCCCGGCCTACAAGGGCATTCCGCTCGCCACGACGACGGCCGTCGCGCTGAGCGAGCACCACCATCGCAACGTGCCCTGGGCCTTCAATCGCAAGGAAGCCAAGGATCACGGCGAAGGCGGCAACATCGTCGGAAGTCCCCTCAAGGGTCGTGTGGTCATCGTCGATGACGTCATCACGGCCGGCACGGCCATCCGCGAGGCGGTCGACATCATTCGCGCCGCCGGCGCCACGCCGGCCGGCGTCGCGCTGGCATTGGATCGGCAGGAACGCGGCCAGGGCAGCCAGTCCGCGGTCCAGGAGGTCTCGTCGCAGTTCGGCTTGCGATGCGTCAGCATCCTGACCCTGGCGGACCTGATCGAGTCGTTTGGCAGCAACGCGGGTGATCCAGTTCGCATTTCTCGCGAACAGTACGCTGCTTTGCAGGCTTACCAGCAGGCTTGGGGGGCGATCGGCGTATCCGGCGCCGCGGGGGCTGGGGCACAATAAGGCGCATGCGCAAGGCCATTCCCTTCCTGGCGACGGTGCTCTGCGGCCTGCTGGCCGCGTCGGGCGCGTACGCGGCGAAGGGCAAGTCTTCCTCGACCGCCGGCAAGACCTACAAGTGGGTCGACGAAAACGGTGTCACCCATTACGGCGACACGGTTCCGCAGGAATATTCCCAGCGCGAGCAGCAGGTGCTGAATGCGCAGGGTGTCGAGGTGCAGAAGCGCCAGGCGGAGATGTCGGCCACCGAGGCCGCCAGCTACGCGACCAAGCAGAAAGAAGAAGCGCTGCGCCGCCAGCACGACATGTTCCTGATCTCCACCTACCCTTCGGTGGCCGAGATCGAGAACGTGCGCGATGCGCGACTCGACCAGATCAATGGCCAGATTGGCGCCTCCGAGGCATACATCGCGACGCTGACGACGCGCGTCGATCGACTCAAGCAGCGCTCGATGGGTTACGCGCCCTACAAGGCCGGCGCACGCCGCATGCCCGACGACCTCGCCGAGGAAATGGTGCGCACGCTGAGCGAGCTGCGGACGCAGAACTCGGCACTGGCCCAGCGCCGCTCGGAGTTGCAGAAGGTGGTCGACCAGTTCGACGCCGACATCAAGCGCTTCAAGGAACTGCGCACTTCGGCGTCCGCGCGTCTCAACGACGCCAACACCCGCAAGAAGTAGTTAGCTTCGGCCGGTATGGCCGAACCCGCCGGCGCCGCGTGCCGACGCCGCGAAATCATCGACGACTTCCAGCCGCACCTGCACCACCGGCACGATGACCATCTGCGCGATGCGCTCACCCGGCTGCACCACGAACTCGTTGGCACCGCGGTTCCAGCAGGACACCATGAGCTGGCCCTGGTAGTCGGAGTCGATGAGCCCCACGAGGTTGCCGAGCACCACGCCGTGTTTGTGGCCGAGCCCGGAGCGCGGCAGGATCACCGCGGCGAGACCCGGATCGTCGAGGTGGATGGCGAGACCGGTCGGAATCAGCTCGGCCCTGCCCGGCGCGAGCGTCAGCGGCGCATCCAGGCAGGCGCGCAGGTCGAGGCCCGCGGAACCGGCCGTGGCATATGCCGGCAACGGAAATTCCGCGCCGATGCGCGGATCGAGGACTCGGACTTTGAGGGCACGCTCGGCGGAGATGGGGGTGAGTACGGCATTCATGCCGTGATACTAGCGAGCCTCAGCGATTTGCGCTCGACGTATCGCTCGGCGATCAGCGCCACGAGGTCACGCGCCAGCGCCACCTTGGGTGCATGCGGCAGTTCGCGGCGCCCGTCGCGCCACAACACCAGCAACGCGTTGTCGTCCTTCTCGAAAACCTTGTCGTGACCGACCTCGTTGGCCGCGATCATGTCGAGATTCTTCTTCAGCAGTTTCTGGCGCGCGTATTGCTCCACCGAATCGGTCTCGGCCGCGAAACCCACCACGAACGGGCGCTGCGCACCGACGCGCGCGGCGACGGTGGCCAGGATGTCGACGGTCCGTTCCATCTTGATGTCCATCGATTCCGAGGTCTTCTTGATCTTGCATTCCACCGGATTGGCGGGCCGGTAGTCCGCGACGGCGGCGGTGGCGATGAAGATGTCGACCCCCTCGAGATTCTTGAGCACGGCATTCAACATGTCGGCCGCGCTTTCCACCTCGATGCGCTTCACGCCCGGCGGCGTGGGGCAGCTGCAGGGGCCGGCGACCACGGTGACCTCGGCGCCGAGCTCGCGCGCCGCGGCCGCCACCGCGAAGCCCATCTTTCCCGAGCTCCGGTTGCTGATGAAACGGACCGGATCGATGCGTTCGCGCGTCGGACCCGCGGTCAGCAACACGCGTTTGCCGGCCAGGGGGCCGCTGGGCACGAGCGTATCGGCAATGAAACCCGCGAGCTGCAGCGGTTCGAGCATGCGGCCCGCACCGACCTCGCCGCAAGCCTGGTCGCCTTCGCCGGGGCCCCACACGTGGATGTTGCGCGACTTGAGCGTGGCCACGTTGGCCTGCGTCGCGGCGTTGGCCCACATGAGGCGGTTCATGGCCGGTGCCAGCGCGATCGGCCGGTCGGTCGCCAGGCACAAGGTAGTTAGGAGGTCGTCGGCCTGGCCGGTCGCCAGGCGCGCGATGAAGTCCGCGGTGGCCGGAGCGATGATCACGAAGTCCGCCCAGCGTGCCAATTCGATGTGCGACATGGCCTTCTCGGCCTCGGGGTCCCAAAGGTCGCTGCGCACCTCGCGGCCCGACACGGCCTGGAAAGTCATCGGGGTCACGAACTCGCGCGCGCCGGCGGTCAACACCACCTGCACTTCCGCGCCCTGTTCGCGCAGCCGACGCACGAGATCCGGGCTCTTGTAAGCCGCAATGCCGCCCGTGACACCGAGGAGAACGCGTTTGCCCTGCATGGGGCGGCATTATCCGGAAGCAGACCCGGGATTGCCGCTTCCACTTGGTTTCACCGCTAGGCCGTGGAGTTATTAACGATTCGCGCCGTATTGGCGGCTGCGCGACAGCGCGCGTGCAACGGCATGATCTGCCAATGGAAAACCTGCTTCCGCGCGACGAAAAAGCCCACCACATCAAAGCCTGGCCAGCGGGCGAACGGCCCCGGGAACGGCTGCTCGAACGTGGCGCCCAGGCGCTGTCGGACGCCGAGCTGCTGGCCGTGGTCATCGGCACGGGCAGTGCCGGTGCCAACGCACTCGACATAGCGCGCCAGCTGCTCGCGCACTTTGGCGGCTCGTTGCGGCGGCTGCTCACGGCGGCGCAAGGCGCGCTGCTCGAGCAGCGCGGGCTGGGTCCCGCGCGTTATGCCACCTTGATGGCCGCGCTGGAGCTGGCGCGGCGCCACTACTGCGAGGCGCTGCGCGCCGGACCCGCGCTGAATGCACCCGCCGCCACCCGCCAGTTCCTCACCGCGCAACTGCGTGACCGCCCTTACGAGGTGTTCTGTTGCCTGCACCTCGACAACCGGCATCGCCTCATCCATTTCGAGGAAGTGTTCCGCGGCACCATCGATGGCGCGAGCGTGCATCCGCGCGAGATCGTGCGCCAGGCGCTGCAACACAATGCGGCCGCGCTGATCTTCGCGCACAACCATCCGTCCGGAGTGGCCGAGGCATCGCAGGCCGACGAGCTCATCACGCGCCGGCTGCGCGACGCACTGGCGCTGGTGGACATCCGCGTGCTCGATCACCTGATCGTGGGCGACAACCATTGCCTGTCGTTCGCGGAACGCGGACTGTTGTGAGGCGCGCGTAGGTAAAACTACTCAGCTTCGACCTGCAGGCCCGCGGCCATACTCCCCCCGCTGCCGGAGCGCGGAAAACCCGGGCGGCAAATCTCATCAACGAAGGGGGAAAGATCATGGCGAATGGAATTTCGCGGGCGGCAGCCGTTGCCGCCTCGTTGGTTGCGGCAGCAACCTTGTTAGGTGCGAGGCCCGCGACGGCGGCTTCGCTGGTCGAGATCACCGGGTTCGGCGCGAACCCGACCAATCTCAGGATGCACGTGTACGCGCCCGACGTGCGGGTGTCGCCGCCGCCGGTGCTGGTCGCCGTGCACTATTGCACGGGTTCGGGCCCGGCGTTCTTCAACGGCACCGAGTTCCGGACACTCGCGGATCGTTACGGTTTCATCGTCATCTATCCCTCGGCGACGCGCAGCGGCCAGTGCTTCGACGTGTCGTCACCGCAGGCGCTGCGCCGCAATGGCGGCAGCGATCCGGTGGGCATCAAGTCGATGGTCGACTACGTGATCTCGAGTTACGGCGCGAATGCCAACCGCGTGTACGTCACCGGTGCCTCTTCGGGCGCCATGATGACCAACGTGCTGATCGGTAACTACCCGGATGTGTTCAAGGCAGGTGCCGCATTCATGGGCGTACCGCATTCCTGCTTCGCGACCACCGACGGCTCGATGTGGAACAGCCAGTGCGCCAACGGCCAACGCATCATGACGGCGCAGCAATGGGGAGATCTCGCGCGCGCGGCATTCCCGGGCTACACGGGCACGCGGCCACGCATGCAGCTGTGGCACGGCACCACGGACACCACGCTGCGATATCCGAACTTCGGCGAGGAGATCAAACAGTGGACCAACGTGCTGGGCCTTTCGAAGACGCCCTCTTCGACGGATACGCCGCAGTCCGGCTGGACGCGTACGCGCTACGGCGGCACCGGCACAGGTGCGCCGGTCGAGGGCATCAGCGTCGCCAACGTGGGCCACAGTCTGCCGCTTGCGGGCCAGGCCGCGATGGCAATTGCATTCTTCGGACTCGACACGAGCACGCCACCACCCACCGACACGCAGGCGCCAAGCACGCCGGCCAACCTCACCGCGCCTTCCGCCACCAGTAGTTCGATCTCGCTGTCCTGGACGGCATCCACCGACAACGTGGGCGTCACCGGATACCAGGTGCTGCGTGCGCCGGGCAACAGCGGTCGAACCTTCATGCAGATCGGCACCGCCCCCTCGAACTCGTACGTCGACAGCGGACTCGCGGCCAGCACCACCTTCCGCTACCAGGTACGCGCGCGCGACGCGGCCGGAAATACCTCCCCGGTCTCGAACTCGGTGACAGCGGTGACGCAGGCCGGTGGCGGCGGAGGAGGCGGCGTGGGCTGTTCGGCGGCGGCCACCCTGCAGACGCAGTGGCAGACCGGTTACGTGATCGAGCCCGTCCGAGTGACGAACACCAGCACGGCCACGATCAATGCCTGGACGGTCACCTTCACGCTGCCCGCGGGACACGGCATCGTCGGCTCATGGAACGCGGTATTTGCCACCAGCGGGCAGACCATCGTCGCGCGCAACACCGCCAACAACGGTACGGTGGCGCCGGGCGGCAGCACGACCTTCGGCTTCCAGGTGAGCCGGCCGAATGGCAACACGCAGCTGCCTTCGGGCTACGCCTGTACGTCGCCCTGAAGCGGATCGGACCCCTCCCCCGGGCTCTCCGGGGGAGGGGCCGGACTGCGACCCGAACCACGAAACATCCGCCTCGATACCTGCCGAGTTGCTGTGGTCCCGGCCGGCTGGTATAAAGGCGACCCTTTCGGCGGCCGCAAGCCGGTACTCCGATAGTTAACTCACTGAATTCTTTGGGACTTTTATGAGCCGCGTCTGCGAAGTAACGGGCAAGAGCGTTGCCGTCGGAAACCGCGTTTCCCACGCCAACAACAAGAAGCGTCGTCGCTTCCTGCCCAACCTGCACACCCAGCGCTTCTGGCTGGAGACTGAGCGTCGCTGGGTCAGCCTGCGTGTTTCGACGCGCGGCCTGCGCACCATCGAGAAGAATGGCATCGAGTCCGTGATCGCGGACATGCGTGCCCAGGGCAAGAAGGTTTAAGCCATGCGCGAGAAAGTGAAACTGCTGTCGTCTGCCGGCACCGGCCATTTTTACGTGGCCACCAAGAACAAGCGCCTGCATCCGGACAAGATGGAAGTGAAGAAGTACGACCCGGTCGTGCGTAAGCACGTCGCTTACAAGGAATCGAAGATCAAGTAAGCGTTCCGGTCCGGCGTAAAAAATCGGCCAATAGAAAAGGGCCCGTCAGTCACCTGGCGGGCCCTTTTCATTGCTCGTCCAACGATTGTGGGCTCCGGCGGCTGTCAAAGCGTCAGCCAGCTTTAACAGCAGTCGAAGTTGGGGTGGCGGCGGGAAAGCGTTCTGCTCTGGACGAGCTTAAGAACACTGGTTCTCTTGCAGGAGGGTCCCACCGCCACCCACAATCGTTCGTGCTGTATTAGACGCATATCCCGAGGGGCAGGTTGCAGCCTGTTCGACGAACGGAATGCCGACCGCGTTGAACCGCCCTGCTCCTACGCCAACCCGTGCCTGAACTTCCCGAAGTCGAGACCACACGCCGCGGCATCGAACCCCATGTCGTGGGTCGTCGCATCCAACGACTCGTCGTGCACGAACGACGATTGCGATGGCCCATCGACGTCGAAACGAGCGCGACATTCATTGGCTGCACGATTCGCCGCGCTGGCCGCAGGGCGAAGTACCTGCTGCTCGAAACGGATGTCGGCACGTTGATCCTGCATCTCGGCATGTCGGGCAGCTTGCGGGTGCTCCCGGCATCGACGCCGCGCATCACGCACGACCACGTGGACATCGAGCTCGACTCGGGCCAGACGTTGCGCTTCAACGATCCGCGGCGTTTCGGCAGCCTGTTGTTCGCGGCCGACGCGACCGCTCACCCACTGCTCAAAGGCCTGGCGCCGGAACCGCTCGAGGACGACTTCGACGGCGAGTACCTGTGGAAGATCACGCGCCGGCGCAAGGTGGCCATCAAGCAATTGATCATGAATGCGCGGCTGGTCGTAGGCGTGGGCAACATCTATGCGAGCGAGGCACTGTTCCGCGCGCGGATACGGCCGCGGCGCCAGGCGCGCTCGTTGACGCGCCAGGATTGCACGCGCCTGGCGCGTGCCATCAAGGCCACGCTCACGATGGCAGTCAAGGTGGGCGGCACGACTCTGCGCGATTACGTCGGTGCCGACGGCAACCCGGGCTACTTCCGCCAAAAGCTCTATGTATATGAGCGCGCCGGCAAGCCTTGCCGGGTCTGCGGACACACGGTCAGGCAGTTCACGCAGGGCCAGCGTTCTACCTACTGGTGTTCCTGCTGCCAGAAATGAAGCCCGGTAGAATCCGCGCGTGAACACCCCGGCAACCATGTGTACGGCCACCGAGCTGGCCGCCTTCCGCCGCCGACTTGCCAGGGTCGACCCGGTCCTCGCCAATGTAATTCGTGCAGCCGGCAAGTTCACCCACGTGCCCAACGCCGAGCACACGCCATTTCACGCGCTCGCGCGCGCCATCGCGCATCAGCAACTCAATGGCACGGCGGCCGAGAGCATCTTCGGCCGTTTCGTGGGGCTGTATCCGCTGAATTCGCAGGGAGCGGCGGCGCTGCTCGAAGCCGAGCTGGTGCTCGAGACGCCCGATGACAAGTTGCGGGCCGTGGGACTGTCGTTCGCCAAGATCGCGAGCATCAAGGACCTGGCCGCGAAGACCATCGCGGGCGTCGTCCCGGCCTCCGAAATCCTGCACACGCTGGAGGACGAGGAAATCATCGAGCGCCTCACCCAGGTGCGCGGCATCGGGCGCTGGACCGTCGAGATGCTGCTCATGTCGAGGCTCGGAAGGCCCGACGTGCTGCCGGTCGATGACTTCGGCGTGCGCAACGGCTTCCGGCTGGCGTACGGCCTGCGCGGCATGCCCGCGCCGCGCGCGCTCGCGGAGTTCGGCGCGCGCTGGGCACCGTTCCGCTCGGTGGCGGCCTGGTACCTGTGGCGTGCCGTGGACCTGCACAGGGCCGGCAAACTACCCGCGCCGTCCGTGAAGACGCGCATCAAGCTCGAGAAGAAGCGCGCTGCCAGCACGAAGGCGGCAGCCGTGGTACGCCGCGCGAAGAAGACGGTGAAGCGTGCGCGCAAGGTGCTCGCGCGCCGTGCCGGGAAGAAGTAGCTAGTAGACCAGCCCGACGCCGGCGCCGCGCGGGTCCGAGGCGGCTTCGACTTTCCCGGTCTTGTAGTCCCAGGTGACCACCTGCTCGTTGCCCCACTTGCGCGTGCCTTCGCGCAGCGTGTGGCCCCGCGCCTCGAGTGCCTTGCGCTCTTCGGGCGTGAAGGCGTCGGTTTCAAACTGCAACACGTCCGGCGAGAACTGGTGATGGAATCGCGGCGCGCTCACGATCGCCTGCGCGTTCTTGCCGTCCATGAAGTCCAGGGTGCCCAGGATGACCATGCCCGGGATGTAGCTGCCGCCGGGCGAGCCGATGATCATGAGTCCGTTGGGGCCTTCCACGAAGGTTGGCGTGGACGAGGACAGCGGACGCTTCTTCGGCGCGATGGCGTTGGCATCAGCACCGATCAGCTGAAAACCATTCGGAACCCCCGGCTTCACCGAGAAGTCGTCCATCTGGTTGTTCAGCAGGATGCCGGTGTCCGCAACCATGAGGCCGGAGCCGAAGAAGAAGTTCAGCGTGATGGTCGCCGCCACCATGTTGCCCTTGGCGTCGATGACCGAAAAATGGGTGGTCGAAGGCCCGGGAGCCGCCGCATCCACGCCCGGCAGCATGTTGCTCGGTGTGGCCTTGTCCATGCGGATGGAGGCGCGCTGGCCGGCTGCATAGAAAGGATGAATGAGCCGATCCACCGGCACGTCCACGAAGTCCGGATCGCCGAGGTACACCGCGCGATCGCGATGCGCGCGCCGCATGGCTTCGACCACCAGGTGTGCACGCGTGACCTTGTCCAGCGCTGCGAGGTCGAAGCCTTCGAGGATGTTCAGCGCGTCGATCAGCGCGACGCCGCCCGAGGTCGGAGGTGAGCCCGACACGATGCGCGCACCGCGGTAATGGCCGACCACGGGCGCACGTTCGACCACCTTGTAGTTAGCCAGGTCGGCGAGCGTCCAGTTGCCGCCGAGCTGGCGCACGCCATCGACCAGGCGTTGCGCGAACGCGCCCGTGTAGAAACCTTCGGCGCCCTTGCCCGCGAAATTCTCCAGGCTCGCGGCGAGCTCCGGTTGCTTGATCACATGGCCGAGCTCGGGCACTTCGCCGTTGACGAGGTACACGCGGGTCGCGTCCGGGGTCTTGAGGAAGGCATCCTTCTTGAACTGCATGCCGCCGCGCAGCCGCGTGTACAGCGGGAAACCTTCGCGCGCGAGTTTGATGGCGGGCGCGACGCTCACGGTGAGCGGCAGCTTGCCGTATTTCTTCGCCAGGTGCGCGAGACCCGCAGGTTCACCCGGAATACCCGCGGCCAGTGCCGAATCGCGCGACAGGCCCGGGATCGGATTGCCGTCCTTGTCGAGATACATGTCGCGCGACGCGGCGCCGGGCGCCATTTCGCGCAGGTCGATCATCATCTCGAGGCCATCGGAAGCGCGGCGGATCAGGAAGAAACCGCCGCCACCGAGACCGGAGCTCGAAGGCTCGACCACGGCCAGCGCGGCAGCCACGGCCACGGCCGCGTCGAAGGCGTTGCCGCCCTTGGCGAGGATCTCCTTGCCGGCATCACTGGCCAGTGGATAGGCACTGGCGATCGCCGCCTTGCCCGGCCCGCGCGCGGGGATCTTCGGTTCCGCGGCCTGCAGCGGAACCACGCAGATGGACAACAGGAAAAGCAGGATGCCGCGCAGGGCGTACGACCTCATCGTCAGACCCGCTTCATCTTCCGGAGCTCGGCGGCCACCAGCGGGTGCACGAACTCCTTGACGTCTCCGCCCAGCACCGCGATCTCGCGCACCAGCGTCGATGAGATGAAGGTGAACTGCTCCTGCGGCGTCAGGAACACGGTTTCGAGGTCACGCATGAGGTGACGCGACATGTTCGCCAGCTGGAACTCGAATTCGAAATCGGACACCGCCCGCAGACCGCGCACCACGACCTGCACACCGTGCTGGCGCGCGAAGTCGACGGTGAGACCTGCATATCCCATGACTTCGACCCCGGGGATGTCGGCCAGCACCCGGCGTGCTAGGTCGACGCGCTTCTCCAGTGGAAACATCGGCGCCTTGTTAGGGTTGGAGGCGATCGCGACGATCACGCGTTCGAACACGCTCGCGGCACGGCGCACCAGGTCCTGGTGCCCATTGGTGATCGGATCGAACGTCCCGGGATAGACGGCGCTGCGCTTCATGGGGCCCAGAGATCAGATGGAAAACAGATGATACCCGACCTCACCTGCCTGCCCGTCGCGAATGTGCTGCCAACCTTCCGGCAACTCGGGCAGACCTTCGCGCGCACGATGTTCGACATAGATACGCGCGTCGGCCGAGAGCAGCCCGCTGCGCACGAGGGCCGTGGCTGCGGCTGACCACAACGCCGCATCGTAGGGCGGATCGAGAAAAACGATGTCGTAGGGCGCGCCACCGGCCGACTGCGTCAACCAGCCGAGCGCGTCGGCGCGGGCCACCTGCGCGCCCTGTTCTCCCCACTTGCGCAGCACGGTCTCGATAGCCGCGGCCGCACGCCGATCCTTCTCGACGAAGCTCACGTGTGTCGCGCCGCGCGACAAGGCCTCGAGGCCTAGCGCGCCGCTGCCCGCGAACAGATCGAGCACCCGCGCGCCGACGATTCGCGGCTGCAACCAGTTGAACAGGGTTTCCCGCACCCGATCGGGTGTCGGACGAATCGTGACGCCCGCGGGAAAACGCAGCCGACGCCCGCGGTGTTTGCCGCCGATGATGCGCAGGATTCTCGAAGACCCGGATGACTTCGGCGTCGGCGTGCGCGCACCACGATCCGCGTCATGCTCGCGCGAGCTCGAGCGCCTGTTTGGCATGTGTTTGCCCTTGGTCAACGCAATCCCGTGGCTTGCCACCTTTTGGTGGCCAAGCGTACGCTAGCGCCCCAATACGACAAGTTCGGCGCATCGTTCTGAACGACGAGGGAAATGCGACCGTTCTGAATCCGCAACAGAATTTCCGAGGAGCGTTATGAACAGGCTATTCGCAGCCGTGTTGATCTCCGCTGCCGTGATCGTGGCGGCTGGCTGCTCGAGCTCATCGGGCAATCCGCCCGATGTCACTCCGACCAATCCGACCACGGGCAGCTTGCCCGGATCCAGCACAGCGACGCCGGCCACACCGGTCGCCAACGCGGCGCTGTACCAGCCGGCGCAGGGCATCTTCCCCTTCCCGTTCGATCTCTACTTCGCGGGCACCACGGACGGCACGATCAACATCCAGCCTGCCAACGGCCTGATACCGAACCAGACGGGGCTCAACGCGCTCGACGGCTGGTCGACCACCGCGCCGATCCGCATTCGCTTCGGTGGCGCGCTCGATCCGACATCGTTCAGTGCTGCGACCATCCGCGTCTACCAGGTCACGGTCAGCAACACGACCAAGGCGGTTTCGGGATTCACGCGGCCGCTGACCTACGGCACCGAGTTTACGGCCGGCCTCGCCACCGACACCGGCGTCGGTCCGACCGTGCTCGAGATCAAGCCACTGGTGCCGCTGCAGCCTTCGGCGGGACCTGCGACGCCCACGAGCCCGCTGCCCGAGGGCACGGGTTACCTGGTCCTGCTCACCAACGGCATCAAGATGGCCGGCGGCCAGTCGGCGACCTCGGACGTCGACTACACCACGATCAAGACGACACTCGGCGCTTCCATCAATCCCGCGAACTGCGCAACGCTGACCGGCACGCCCATGCAGGGTGCCTGCGGCTTCACCGCCTCGCACCTGCTGGTGGCCGCCAACCCGGCGCTCGGACCGCTGGCCCTGAATCCGGCGAACGTCATCGTCTCGTTCCACTTCACCACGGTGGCGACGCGCGACACGCTGCGCGCGCTCGGCCTCACGATCTTCAACCCGGCGGCGCCGGCTCCGGCCATCGCGGTCGCGCCGACGGCAATCCCGCTGAACACGATCAATGCGGCGTTGCCGGCCGCGGCCAGCGCACGCTTCGGCACGGTGACCGTGCCTTACTACTCGTACATCCCGACCGCGCAGGCGCCGGGTGGCATCAGCACGGACTCGAACGTGTTGCGTACCGCGTGGCGCGCGGCCGCCGCTCCGCCGGCGCCCCTCACCGACCCCGCCAACGAACGCAACCTCACGCGCTTCAACCCGATCCCGGAAAAGAAGGCTGACAAGGCGATCCCGCTGCTGGTGACCATGCCGAACGGTGCCGCGGGCGCCGCCGGTGTCAAACCCGCGGCCGGCTGGCCGGTGATCATCTTCGAACACGGCATCACGCGTGACCGCACGGATTCCTTCGCGCTGGCGCAGGCCTTCGCGCTGAACGGCTGGGTGATCGCGGCGGTCGACCTGCCGCTTCACGGCATCACCAGCACCGCCAATCCGTTGTACCAGGCCTCGAACGAACAGACGTTCAACCTCGACCTCGTGGTGAACGCGAGCGGTGCGGCGGGGCCGGACGGCGTCATCGACTCGACCGGTACGCACTTCATCAACCTCACCTATCCGCTCGCCAGCCGCGACAACCTGCGCCAGGGCGTGGTCAACCTGCTGGCGCTCACGCGCGCGTTGCCGAACCTCGACCTCGATGGTGACGCGGTCGGCGACATCGACCCGGCGCGCATCGCCTTCGTCGGCCAGTCGCTGGGATCGATCGTCGGCCTCACGTTCGGTGCGGTCCTGCCGGTTCCCGCGGAGATTCCCGCGCCCACGGCGAGCCCGCTGCGTGTGCCGACCATGGTGCTGTCGGTGCCCGGTGGTGGCGTCGCGCAGCTGCTGCGTGACTCACCCACGTTCGGTCCGCGCATCAACAATGGTCTCGCGAGCCAGGGCCTGCTGCCGGGCACGTCGCTGTACGAGCAGTATTTCCGTGACGTGCAGGCCATCGTCGATGCCGGCGATCCGCTCAACTTCGTGGCGCAGACCGCGGCGCGACGCTCTATCTACTTCCAGCAGATGGTGGGCGGTGGTGGCACGCCCGCGGCGCTGCCCGACCAGGTCATCCCGAACTCGGCCACGCAGCGCCTGATCACGGCCATCACCAACAACGGACTTGCAGGTGGCTTGCCATTCCCGCGCGTGGTGCCGGGTGCCCCGGTGAATGGTGACGGCTACGTGAACTTCGTCGTGGGCGATCACGGGTCACTGCTGAATCCGGCCGCCAGTGCGGCAGCCACCGGCGAAATGCAAGCGGAGTCCGTGGTGTACACGGCGGGCAATCCGCTGGTTCCGATTCCGGCGGCGACGATCGTGCCCGGTGCTCTGACGCCGGCGCCGGTTCAGCCGTAAACTGCGCAACTTTCGAGTCGTGGGGCGGTCCGGTACTCGGGCCGCCCCTTTTTGTTTGCACGAGCGTTAATGGCTGAAGAGAAACAATCCTTCCTCGCGCGCATGCGCGCCAAGATCAATCGCCCGGGCTCCTGGCTGTCCTATGACCTGGCCAACCTGGTACCCGGTCGCCAGATCGATGCCGAGGTGCTCGACGATCTCGAGACGCGGCTGCTGACCGCCGACGTCGGCGTCGAAGCCACCTCGCAGATCCTCGACGAGCTGCGCAAGAAGGTCGCGCGCAAGGAGCTCGACGACGTCGACAAGCTGATCGCGGCGCTCACGGATGCCATCACCGCCATCCTGTTGCCTGTGCAGAAGCGGCTCGACATCAGTGCACAGAAACCTTTCGTACTGCTGGTGGTGGGCGTCAATGGCTCGGGCAAGACCACGACCATCGGAAAACTGGCCCGACGTTATGCCGATGCGCGCAAGCAGGTGGTACTCGCGGCCGGCGACACCTTCCGCGCGGCGGCGATCGAACAGCTCGGCATCTGGGCCGCGCGCAGCGGTGCCGACATCATCCAGCAGCAGGCGGGCGCGGATCCGGGGGCGGTGGTGTTCGACGCCGTGACGGCGGCTCGTTCGCGCCGCGCCGACGTGGTGATCATCGACACGGCCGGTCGCCTGCACAGCCAGTCGCACCTCATGGACGAGCTCAAGAAGGTCAAACGGGTGATCCAGCGCGTCGAACCGTCGGCGCCGCACGAGGTGCTGCTGGTGCTCGACGCGAACCAGGGCCAGAACGCGCTCACCCAGGCCACACAGTTTCACCAGGCCGTGGGCGTCACCGGACTCGTGCTCACCAAGCTCGACGGCACCGCGAAGGGCGGCATCGTCATCGCCATCGCTCGCAAGCTGGGGATTCCGATCCGCTTCATCGGCGTGGGTGAACAAGCCGAGGACTTCGGTGAATTCGATGCGCGCGCGTTCGCCACCGCACTGGTCTCCGGCAATCCGGGCGCGGCAAGTTAAACTGCGCGCCGCATGATCACCTTCGAAAACGTCGCCAAGCGTTATCCGAACGGCCGCGAAGGCCTGGCGGGCGTTTCGTTCAGCATCCAGCCGGGCGAGTTCGTATTCCTCACGGGCCGTTCGGGCGCCGGCAAGAGCAGCGTGCTCAAGCTGATCGCGCTGCTCGAGCGCCCCACGCGCGGCACCGTGACGGTGGGCGGGCAGAACACCAGCAAGCTGAAGGCCAGCAGGATTCCCGCATATCGCCGCGCCATCGGCGTGGTGTTCCAGGATCACAAGCTGCTGCTCGATCGGCCCATCTACGACAACGTGGCGCTGCCGCTGGTCGTGGCCGGCACGCCGTTCAAGGAAGTGGATCGTCGCGTGCGCGCCGCGCTCGACCAGGTGGGATTGTTAGGCCGCGAGCGTTCCTCGCCGCTCGAGCTGTCCGTTGGCGAGCAGCAGCGCGTCGGCATCGCGCGCGCCGTCATCAGCAAGCCGCAGCTGCTCATCGCCGATGAGCCCACGGGCAACCTCGATCCGGCGTTGTCCATCGAGGTGATGCTGGTGTTCAAACGCTTCCAGGAAGTGGGCGTCACGGTGGTCATCGCGTCCCACGATCCGCACCTGGTCGAGACCTTCGGCGAGCGCGAGATCGTGCTCGATTCCGGGCGCATTGCCGCGGACAACCTGCACGCCGCCGCCGCCGCGCGCATGACGGCCCAGGCGCCGCGTCTCGCGGACCTGCCCGACATCCATACATGAGCGGCGCGATTTCCTCGTACGGCACGCGGCACCTTCAGGCGTTTTTCGGAGCGCTCGGTCGGTTGGCACGCACCCCGATGGGCACACTGCTCACGCTGATCGTCATCGGTGTCGCGCTGGCACTGCCGGCCGGCCTGGCGCTCATGGTGAACAATCTGCGCTCGGCCACCGGGGATCTGACCAACGCCGTCGACTTCACCGTGCACTTCAAGCTGGGTACCCCCATCGAACGCGTTCAGCAAATCGCCAAGGGCGCGCGCGAGCGGCCCGGCGTCGAGTCGGTCACCGTGACCACCGCTGACGCCGCGCTCGAAGAGTTCAAGCAGGCCTCCGGCTTCGGTGATGCCCTCGCAGCGCTGCAGGACAATCCGCTGCCGCACCACCTCACCGTGCGCCCTAAGCCCACGGCCAGCGGCCCGACCGAGGTCGAGTCCCTGCGGCGCTACTTCGCGGCTTTCCCCGAGGTCGAGATCGTGCAACTCGACCTCGACTGGGTGCGGCGGCTGCATTCGCTGCTGGACGTGCTTCGCAAGACCCTCTGGGTGGTCATCGCCGTGCTCGGCCTCGGTGTGCTGGCCGTCATCGGCAACACCATCCGGCTCGAGATCCAGCAGCGGCGCCCGGAAATCGAGGTCACCAAGCTGGTGGGCGGCTCCAATGCCTTCGTGCGGCGGCCATTCCTGTACACGGGGGTTTTCTACGGCCTCGGCGGAGCGGCGCTGGCGGCGCTGATCGTGTGGGCGGGCATGACCTGGCTCGATACCTCGGTTCGCGAGCTATCGGCCCAGTACGGCAGCCAGTTCCGCATGGAGGGTCTGGGAGCTCGGGGACTGGGCATTCTGGCAGGCGTCGGAGTCGGTCTCGGATGGTTCGGGGCGCTGATTTCCACCGGCCGACACCTGCGCCGGATCGAACCTCGGGCCTGATAACCGTAGCTTTGTCGATCAATAACTTACGGTTCTAATGCCCCGTACGAGGGATGGAACTGCGGGGCCCTTTAGCACTCTAATCCCCCGACTGCTAATATTCCGCCCCACCAGACGACCTAGCAGATCGCCCAAGGAGGTTTCGTTCAGATGACCACCACTGCGCTGATCGCCCGCCACCACGATGTCCTTGCCGGACCGGTCGGCAGTTTCGATGCATACATGGACAAGGTGAGCCGCATCCCCGTGCTGTCGCGCGAGGACGAGTCGGAGCTGGCCAAACGTTTCCGCGACGAAGGTGACCTGGAAGCTGCCCGCCAGCTCGTGTTGTCGCACCTGCGTTTCGTGGTGCACATCGCCCGTGGCTACTCGGGTTACGGGTTGCCGCTCGGCGACGTCGTGCAGGAGGGCAACGTCGGCCTCATGAAGGCCGTGAAGCGCTTCGACCCCACCGTGGGCGTGCGCCTGGTTTCGTTCGCCGTTCACTGGATCCGCGCCGAAATCCACGAGTACGTGTTGCGCAACTGGCGCCTCGTCAAGGTCGCCACCACCAAGGCGCAGCGCAAGCTGTTCTTCAATCTGCGCAAGATGAAGAAGAACCTCGCGTGGCTGTCGGCCGAAGAGACCGAGGCCGTGGCGCGCGATCTGAAGGTCTCGCCGGCCGAAGTGACCGAGATGGAAAAGCGCCTCGCGGCGCGTGACCTGTCGTTCGACCCGGTACCGGACACGGGCAGCGAAGACGGTGACGAGACCTACTCGCCCGCCGCCTATCTACCGGCCCCGGACTCGGATCCCGCGATCCAGATCGAGAACGCCGAGTGGGACGACACCACCGGTGACCGGCTCGCCGCCGCGATGAAGACGCTGGATCCGCGCGCACGCGACATCCTGGTCAGCCGCTGGACGGGCGACGCCAAGGCGACGCTGCACGACCTGGCCGACAAGTACGGGGTCTCCGCCGAGCGAGTACGCCAGATCGAGGCGAACGCGATCAAGAAGCTCAGAGGCCTGATGGTCGACGCCTGAAGCGGCTCGATCGACTCACCGAACCCCGGCCCGAAAGGCCGGGGTTTTTTGTTCATGAGCACGAACAATACGAAGTTGAATCCGCAGGGCGAGCAGATGGCGGACGAATCCATGATTCGTACCCTCGCCGCGCAGATCGAAGCCATCTGGCCGCAGGAGCGGGCCCTGATAGATGCATACGGGTTGCCGCGCAGTGCACGCGTGCTGGACGTGGGCGCAGGCACGGGGGAATTCAGCGCGAAGATCGCCGCGGCGCGGCCGGACGCCCGGGTGATCGGCGTCGAGTTGCTCGAAGCCTCGGTCGAATACGCGCGAACCCGGCACGCCGCTCTCGCACCCCGGCTCACCTTCGAGGTGGGCGACGCGTTCGCGCTGGCACAGGCCGATGACAGCTTCGACCTCGTGGCCAACCGCCACATGGTCCAGTCAGTGCCCCACGTGGAGAAGATCCTGGCGGAGCTCGTGCGCGTCACGAAGCCGGGTGGACGCGTCCACGTGCTGGCGGAGGACTATTCCATGCTGCACTTCATGTCAGGACCCCTGGATCCGGACGTACTGTGGCGCAAGGGGCCAGTCGAATTCTCGGAGCGTACCGGCACGGATTCCCGCATCGGGCGGCGCGCCTGGTCGCTGATGCGCGCCGCGGGTCTCGTCGACGTGCGCGTCGACTACGTGATCGTCGATACCTTGCGGGTGCCGCGACGTGTGTTCGCCGACATCATCACGGCCTGGCGCGATGGCTATGTGAACGCGCTGGCGACGCCCGACTGGCCCGCGAAGGTGGTGCGCGAGCAGTTCGACGAAGTCATCGCATCCATATTGAATCCGGACCACTACGGCGTCTGGCACCTACCGATTGTTTCGGGATTGAAACCATAAGCCCATGAAAAAGGCGGTGGGCCCGAAGGTCCACCGCCTTGCTCGCGAAACGAATCAGCCGCGAACGATCGGCTGGAGCTTCAGCTCCACGCGACGGTTCTGCTGCTTGCCTTCCGGCGTGGTGTTGGGCGCGATGGGGCGCGCCTCGCCGGCACCGAAGGCCACGATGCGCTGGCCGTTCACGCCCTGCGAGTTGAGGTACGTGCCGACCGAATTCGCGCGATTCAGAGACAGCTGCTGGTTGTACTGGTCCGACCCGTCGCTGTCCGTGTGACCCTCGACGTCGATCGTCGTCTTGTCGAACTCCTTGAGCACCAGCGCCACCGAATCGAGCACCTTGAAGAAGTTCGCATTCAGGTCCGCGCTGGCCGTCTTGAACGTGACGTTGCCGGGCATGTTCAGGATGAGGTTGTCACCATTACGCGTGACCGACACGCCGGTGCCCTGCAACTGCGCACGCAACTTGGCTTCCTGGCGATCCATGTAGGCACCGACGCCGGCACCCGTGAGCGCGCCAACACCCGCGCCGATGAGCGCACGTTCACGCCGCTCCTTGGAATTGTCGCCCGTGGCGGCGCCCAGGATTGCGCCCGCCAGTGCGCCGATACCGGCACCCTTGGACGCGTTGTTCACTTTCTTCTCGCCCGTGTAGGCGTCGGTGGTCTGGCAGCCCGCGGCCGTCAACGCGGCGGCGATGACTAACAAGGTGCTGCGAACCAGGGTCGATGTCTTCATGCTTACCTCCATGCAGGGCGATCATTTTCCGGGGCGCAATCTGAACGCCCCGTGAAGCCCTTTTCTGTGAGCCAGTTCTCAGTCGACGGCTTCGGAAGAAGCCGGTGGCGTGGTCGCACGTCTATAGCCACGCGGGCGAATCGCAACCGTGTTGCGAACCACCGTGCAGCGCACCCCATCCTTGCGGAAATAGCCGTATTCGAACGACGGCGTCGAGCGACCCTCGCGCTCGAGTTCGATCCTAATTTGGGCCTCCTGTTCCGGCGTAAGAGAAAAACGCATCTCGAGGTCGGAATTCCCGCCGTGATCGAAGCTGATCGTCATGGCGCGGGTCCAGACGGAGAAGCCGGGGAAGATGCGCGCGCACGCCAACGCGGCCACCGGATCGGCAAGCGCCGCCTGGTAGCCGCCAAACATCACGCCGCCGGGATTGCGCGACATGGCGTTGAGCGGCAGCCGGATGCGCACCGATCGCCACCCATCACCGATCTCGAGCACCTTGATGCGCATGGGCACGAACGGCGGGTACAGCTCTAACAGCCGTGCATCCGACAGGATCCTGCTGCGAGACATGAATGACATGAGACGCTGCATCAGCGGCATGCCTGCTCCTTGTTTGCCCTGCTCCGGAGGCGCCATTCTTGCCTTAAAAACAGGCGCGGCGTAGCGTGCCTGCCATGCGAACCATGCACCAGTGGCTGGAGGAGTACGGCGCCAGCCACCGAAACGACACCAACGAACTGATCCACTGGATCTGCGTGCCGACCATCGCGCTGACGGTGGTCGGTTTCCTGTGGGCTATCCCGGTGCCAGATGCGTTCGCGACGATTTCTCCCTGGCTCAACTGGGCCACCCTTGGCGTCGCGTTCTGGATTGCCTACTACTTCCTGCTGTCACCTTCACTCGGTATCGGCGCGACCTTGTGCCTGGTGGCGATGCTGTTCATCGTGCGCTGGATGGACACCTTGCCCTGGCCGCTGTGGCTCACCTGCCTGGTCATCTTCGTGGTGGCGTGGATCGGGCAGTTCATCGGCCACAACATCGAAGGCACCCGGCCCTCGTTCTTCAAGGACGTGCAATTCCTGCTGATCGGGCCGATCTGGCTCATGTCGCACGTCTATCGCCGCCTCGGCTTCAGCTACTGACCGAAGCGCGCGTGGCCGTGCGGTAGACTGCCGGCCATGCTGAACCCCCTCGATCTCTACGACCTGCGCGGGCTGCTCTCCGACGACGAGCGCATGATCCAGGACTCCGTCGGCCGGTTCGTCGACGAGAAGGTGCTGCCCATCATCCAGGAGTGCTTCGAGAAGCATCACTTCCCCCGGGAACTGATCCCGGAGCTCGCGGAGCTCGGCTTGTTAGGCTCCTCGATCGAAGGTTACGACTGTGCGGGACTCAACGCCGTGAGTTACGGGCTCATCTGCCAGGAGCTCGAACGGGGCGACTCGGGTATCCGCAGCTTCGTATCCGTGCAGAGCTCGCTGTGCATGTACCCCATCTACGCCTTCGGCAGCGAGGAGCAGAAGCAGCGCTGGCTGCCGGAGATGGCGCGCGGCCACAAGATCGGCTGCTTCGGCCTCACCGAACCACACGGCGGCTCCGATCCTTCGAACATGAAGACGCGCGCCGTGAAGAAGGGCGGCGACTGGGTCATCAACGGCGCGAAGATGTGGATCACCAACGGCGCCATCGCGGACCTCTGCATCTGCTGGGCGATGACGGATGACGGCATTCGCGGCTTCATCGTCGAAAAAGGCATGCAGGGTTTCTCCGCGCCGGAGATCGAGCGGAAGTTCTCGCTGCGCGCCTCGGTCACCTCCGCGCTGTTCTTCGACAATGTGGTCGTGCCGGAGGCGAACCTGCTGCCGAACGTCAAGGGTCTCAAGGGACCGCTGTCGTGTCTGACGCAGGCGCGGTACGGCATCACCTGGGGCGTCATCGGCGCGGCCCAGGCCTGCCTCGGCCAGCTCATCGACTACACGAAGACGCGCGAGTTGTTCGGCAAACCGCTGGCTGCCACGCAGGCCATCCAGCTGCGGCTGGCGGAGATGGCGCGGAAAATCACCACGGCGCAGCTGCTGAGTCACCAGCTCGGCCGGCTCAAGGACGCGGGCAAGATGCAGCCGCCACAGGTATCGCTGGCGAAATGGAACAACTGCCGCATGGCGCTGGACATCGCGCGCGATTGCCGCGACATGCTCGGGGGCTCCGGCATCAGTGCCGAGTACGTGCCGATCCGGCACGCACTGAACCTCGAGAGCGTGATCACCTACGAAGGCACGGAGACCATTCACCAGCTCACGATCGGGCGTGAGCTCACGGGCATCAATGCTTTTTGAGGGCTGCCGCCCCTGAAGCCCGCGCACGCCACCATCACCCCGCCGGCATGAGGAAAGGCACGCGCGTTTCCTGGAACACCGGCAACGATTCGCAGCGCGCCGACAGCGTGCCCAATGACTGGAACACCACGGGATCCGACGCGACCTTGAGTGCGTCGTCGAGGAACGTGAACACACACACCGCGGTGATGTCGGCCTGCGTCATGCGTTTTCCCACCAGCCACTGCGACACCCCACGCTCGCCCAGGTAGCGGTCGAGGGCGGCCAGCGAGCCGTTCATCTGCGTGCGGCAGCGCTCGGTCCAGGGCGCGTGGCGTTTGTCCTCCGGACGGAACACGCGTTCGTAGATCTGCAGCACGCCTTTCTCCGCCGCGCCGGTGGCCATGGCCATGAGGTTCAGCGCGCGCCGACGCTCGGCGCCCGAGCGCGGCAACAGCGCACGTTCCGGCCCCGCACGCTCGTCGAGGTAGTCGAGGATGGCGCCCGATTCCATGAGGGTCTCGCCATCGTCGGTGATGAGCGTGGGCACGCGGCCCAGCGGGTTGTAATCGCGGATGCGGTCGAAGTCCCGGCCGATGGACCAGTTGGCATGTTCGAACGGCAGTTCCATGAGCTTGAGGGTTATGGCCACGCGGCGCACGAACGGCGAGTCGAACATTCCGATCAGCAGCATCCAGGATCCCCCGGTGTAGTTAGGGCTTCAGGTAGAACAGATAGTAGATGATTGCCGCGGCGATGAGCGCGTCGACCAGCAGGAACCAGAGGAAAAACCGGCGGCGCGCGGCGCGCCGCTGTACCTCGAGCTGCACGCCCAGCATGGGGTCCTGGGCCACGTGCCACGCGATCCATTGCTTCGCCCTGGCGAGGCTGATGTCCTCGCTCGTGCGCAGCACGCGGACGGCCTCGGCCAGGCGTCCCTCGGTCAGCAGCGTCGCCGGCTCCGGCGGCAGTGGTTTGAAGCGCGGTTCGATTTTCATGGCCCGAAACCCCGCGGGCCGTACGGCCGCGTTCGAATTCCTGAGAGGTGCAACATGTCCGATCTCGCCGAGCCGCAACTCAACGCCACACCGCTGATCGACGTGCTGCTGGTGCTGCTCGTCATGCTCATATTCACGCTGCCGATCGCGACCCAGATCACGCGGCTCAATTTGCCACGCGACGCAGCCGGAAAGCCACCGCCGGCGGTCGACCTCAAGATCTTCTACCGCGGCGAGATCTACTGGAACGGCGAACACGTGGACTCGATCGAGCAGCTGACACCGAAGCTGCTCGCGGTGGCCCACACGGACACCCTGGTCCGCGTCTCGGCCGAGAAGTTCGCGCCTTATGAGCGCGTGGCCCAGGTGCTGGCCGCCGCCCAGCGATCACAGGTGGAAAAACTCACCATCCTGCCGGTGGCCGATCTCTAGAAACCGCGCATCGCGCACAGGGTCGCCTCGCCGGTCCAGCAGAACAGCAATACGCCGACCGCGAACCACAGCCAGAACTTCTGCGCGGTCTCCTCGCTCACAGCGGCAACCAGTGCGAGCCGTTCTCGCGGCGATGCAGGTACACGAAGCGCGCGCGTGACAGGCGCACCGGGAAATCGCTGCTGCGCGTGCCGACGCGTTCGAGGAACCGCCGCCAGCGCTCACCGGGCTGCGCCCCGAACTGCGAACCCGCATATGTCCCATTCGCCTTGCTGCCTTCGTTCATGTAGATCACCCCGTTGCTGCCTGGGTGACATTTCGCGCCTGCCGGTCGACCGGGCCGTGGCGCGTTGGTGGCGCAGCGCAGGTGGAAAGTGACCAAATGTGGCTGCCCGCACGGTCGCGCGTGCGCTCGCTTAAACTTCGGCCATGAAAAAGACCATTGCCATCGTCGAGGACGAGCGTGCCATCCGTGACAACTACGCCGCCGCGTTCTCGCGCGAGGGTTATGCCGTGCGCGGTTATCCCAATCGCCGCGAGGCCATGAGCGCGTTCGCCGCGCGCCTGCCCGATCTCGCGGTCATCGACATCTCGCTCGAGGACGAGCCCGAAGGCGGTTTCGAGCTGTGTCGCGAATTGCGCGGGCTCTCGGCGGAGCTGCCGATCATTTTCCTGACCGCGCGCGACAGCGAGCTCGACGCGGTCTCGGGCCTGCGCCTCGGTGCCGATGATTTCCTGACCAAGGACCTGTCACTGGCGCACCTGATCGCGCGTGTCAATGCCCTGTTCCGGCGCGTCGATGCATTGCGCCGGCCCACTGAGGAAAAACAGGTCATCCATCGCGGCGCGTTGTCGCTCGACGGCGAGCGCATGTCGGTCACCTGGAACGGCCAGGTCGTGTTGCTGTCGCTCACCGAGTTCTGGATCGTCTACGCGCTCACCAAACATCCCGGCCACGTGAAGAACCGCCAGCAGCTCATGGACGCTGCCAACGTGGTGCTGGACGACAACACCATCACGTCGCACATCAAGCGCATCCGTCGCAAATTCCAGGTCGTGGATCCGGGCTTCGACGCCGTGCACACCGTGTACGGCATGGGATATCGCTGGGTCGAGTAACGACCCGCGCCCGCCGTGAACCGTTTCCTCGAACTGCTGAAGACCGGGCCGATCTCCGGTTTCCGGCTCCGCACCAAACTACTGTTGCTGGCGATGACCACGCTCGCGCTGCCGTGGGCGGGCTGCCAGTACGCGCGCGAGATGGAAACGGTGCTGCGCCAGAGTGAGCAGCAGTCGCTGCTCGCGGTGACCACGACGATCGCGGGTTCGCTGCGGGGCCGCAACGAATTGCTGTTCCGCGCCGATTCGCTGCCTGGCTCCGAGGGCAGCAACCCGCGTGACATCACGCCGGTGGTGCTGTCGGGCGTGCCGCTCATCGATGGCCGCTCGGACGAATGGGATACCAGCGCCCGCAACCTCGTGCGTGTCGCGGGCGCCGGCGGCGACAGCCTGCGACTGCTGGCCGCGACGCACGAGCGCTGGCTGTACCTGGCATTGCTGGTGCGCGACGACCGCTGGATCTTCGACGCCTCCGAGCTCAACGCGCTCAATCCCGAAACCCTCGGTGATCGAGTCTGGCTGGCGTTCGACGACAAGCGCGGTGGCCAGCAACGCCTGTTCTTCGGCAGCACGGGCCCCGGCGCCGTCCATGCGCGGCGCATCGAAACGCAGGAGTACGGCCGGGAGGAAGCGGTCGAGGAGCCGCGTATCCAGTCCGTGTGGCAACGCTCGCGCGACGGCTGGGTGCTCGAGATCGGCATCCCCATGTCGATGGTCGGCCAGCACCTGGGCGTCCTGATCGACGACCGCGATCGACGCGGCGCGCGACGGTCCAGCTACGGCACGCTGGAGACCTCGGACCTGCGCGCCACCGGCCGGCTGATCGCCGCCTCGCCGGACCTCAACGATCATCTGCGCCAGTTCTCGCAGCCCGGGGTCGAGCTCATGGTGGCCGCGCCCAGCGGCGCCGTGCTCACGCGGCTCGATGCACCGGCCCTGCCCGGCGATTACACGCGCATGCGCGGATTCCTGCCGCGCATGTACCGCGTGTTCCTCGACGGTGGCGCGATTCCGCGCAGCGTCTCGCAGTCGGATCGCGAGCGCGCCGGGCAGGAGCTCATCGAACGGGCCGCGAGGGGGGCGCCGGCCACGGCACTGTTCACCGGCCGGTACGAAAACAGCGTGATCGTGGCGGCCGCCGCGCCCATCTTCACGGCGGACGGCAAACGCGTGGTCGGCGTGATCCAGCTCGCGCAGACCGCGGATCGCTGGCTCACGCTGCGCGACCAGGCCCTCACGCGGCTGCTGAACCTCACGCTGTTCGTGACGCTGTTCGCCGTGGGCGCCGCGTTCTGGTTCGCGGGCCGCATGACCTTGCGCATCTCGAGGCTGGGCGCCGCGAGTGAAACCGCGTTGAGCCGCGAAGGCAGCCTGTCGCGCGTGCTGCCCGAATCCGAGGCGCGCGACGAGCTCGGCGACCTGTCACGCAGTTTCTCGTCGCTGCTCGGCAGGCTGGATGAATACACCGGATACCTGCGCACGCTCGCGGGCAAGCTGGCGCACGAGATCCGCACGCCGCTCACCATCGTCCGCTCCTCGCTCGAGAACCTGGAATCCGAAGCCCAGGCCTCGGGCGGCATGGGTGAGAACGCGCGGATCTACGTGGCGCGGGCCCGCGAAGGCAGCGAGCGGCTGGGCGCCATCCTCACCGCCATGGGTGCCGCCACCCGCGTCGAGGAAGCCATCGCCCACAGCGAGCGGCAGCGATTCGACCTGGCCGCGCTGGTGCGCGCGACCGTCGAGGCCTATGGCACGGCCTTCCCGCAGCGCCGTTTCAACAGCGAGGTGCCGGCCGGCGCCATTGAAATGAACGGCGCGCCGGAGCTCATCGTGCAAATGCTCGACAAGCTCGTCGACAATGCGGTGGATTTCAGCGCGGATGGCGCCACGATCACGATCGCTCTGCAGGCCAATGAAGACGAGGCCGAGATCTCCGTGGCCAACCCGGGCCCCCCTCTCCCCGCCGAGGCCGACAAGCGACTGTTCGAGTCCTTGTGGCAGTCGCGCGCCGAGGGCGACGTACCCGGCGAGCGTCAACGCCCGCATTTCGGCCTGGGGCTGTACATCGTCCGGCTGATCGCCGAATTCCACGGCGGGAGCGCCCGCGCGGTCAACCTTCCCGATGATTCGGGCGCCTTGTTCTCGGTTCGCCTGGCGCGCTGGCGTGGCGTCTTCGGGATGTCCGACACGATGCGTTCGAACCGGGATGGCAGTCACATCCAGCCTACTCAGTAGCGGCCGATACACTGAGTGAAAGATGCTCGATGTCGCGTGACTGAGACATTGTCGGGAGCGGATTTCGGCGTATGATCCTGGCCACGTGGTCCACGAAGCGCAGCTAAGTAACTGAATTCAAGGTTCCGGCAATAGCTTTGTAAAGATTGCGTCTTAGATGTCCCGCGGTGCGTCAGCGAGTGATGCGTGGAGGACACATAGTTTTGAAGCTATAGAAACTAGGATTTGCTCACGGGCACGGGTCCAATCGGTAGCTGCTTGATTCCGGCTACTGGTGAGGGCGAACAAAGCGTGGAATGACACGCGGGCTTATGTGTTTAGCCGGAGGCCGAAAGGTCACCAACGCCCCAGCCGCAACAGTTTTCGTCCGTGTAGTCGACTTGCTCGGCTGACAGCGATTACCTAAGTCGACGACGACACACTATCGAGCCCCGCTAACCCGGGGCTTTTTTTTTTCGCCTAGCTACCTTGGCCGCGATGCGTGTTCGCGGAAGAAGGAATGTGGCATGGTGCGCCCCCATGCCCGCACACCGAATTCCGGCGCTCGTTGCGCTGACGATCTCCGCCCTCGCCCTGCCGCTGCTCGCTGACGCACAGCAGGTCATCCCGCTCTGGAAGAACGGCGCACCCGGCTTCGAGTCCCGGCGCGACGAGCCCGAGCAGCACCAGGACTGGTGGTACAAGAACATCCACAACCCGTCGCTGACCGTCTTCCTGCCACCGGCTGGCAAGGCGAACGGCACGGCAGTCGTGGTTGCGGCCGGCGGCGGACACCGCGAGCTGGTGTTCAATCCCGAAGGTGTGGAACCCGCGCAGTACCTGGCGAGCCTCGGCGTCACGGCGTTCGCGCTCAAGTACCGCCTGTTCCGTGAGCCCGGTTCGAAATACACCATCGACAACACCGCCGAAGACATCCGGCGCGCCATGCGCACGGTGCGCGCACGCGCCGGCGAGTGGCACATCGATCCAAAACGCATCGGGATCATGGGCTGGTCGGCCGGCGGTGAGGTCGCGGCCCTCGTGGCCTATCCACCGGTGGACGGTGATGCGAAATCCGCGGATCCCATCGAGCGCGTGAGCGCGCGGCCGGACTTCCAGATCCTGGTGTATCCCGGGCCGCTGGGAATCCCCGACAAGGTTCCGGCCACGGCGCCGCCGCTGTTCCTGGTCGGCGCGGCCGACGACGAATACGTCGCGAACGTGATGTTTGACCTCACGCGCAAGTACCACGATGCCGGCGCGCAGATCGAAACGCACATCTACGCGCAGGGCAAACACGCCTTCAACATGGGACAACGCTCCGAATACATCAGCATCCAGCACTGGCCGCAGCGCCTGGCGGAGTGGCTGCATGATCGCGGCTACCTGAAGGCGGCGAACTGATGTCGTTCGCGCAGGCGCCCGCCGCTTACGGCATCCTCGTCCTCATCGTCGTGATCAGCGGCCTCGGGCTCATGTCCGCTCCGGGGATCATCGAGAAGAACCTGCTGCGCCCGTACCGCGTGGCACGCGGACGCGACTACTTCACCGTGATCACCTGCGGCTTCGTGCACGCGGATTTCGGCCACCTGCTGTTCAACTCGCTGACGTTGTTCTTCTTCGGGCCCGGCCTCGAGCGGCTCATGGGCACGCCGAAGTTCGTGGCCCTGTACTTCATCGGGCTGGTGGTCAGCAGCCTCGGCACCGTGTTCAAGCAGAAGAACAACCCGGACTACGCGTCGCTCGGCGCATCGGGTGCGATCCTCTCCGTGCTGTTCGCGTACATCGTGTACCGGCCCCTGGACAAGATCTACCTGTACTTCGCGATCGGCATCCCGGCGGTGTTGTTTGCGTTCGGTTATCTCGCCTACTCGTGGTGGGCGTCGGGGCACGCACGCGACCGCGTCAACCATGACGCGCACCTCGACGGCGCGCTCACCGGTCTCATCTTCGTGGGGCTCACGGACTTCAACGCGTGGCGGCACTTCTTCGCGGTCGTCGGCAGCTACTTCTGACGCTCAGAACCACGAGTAGTTGAAGGACACCGAGATGCGCTCGGCCTCGGTCTGATTCGGCGCCACCTCGTGGCGCAGCCAGCTCTCGAACAACACCAGGTTTCCCTGTTCGGCCGGGATCGTGACCCAGACCTGGTTGTCGCGCCGCGCGCGTGTCTTGCGCGGCGGCGCCGCCATGTAGCGATCGAGCCGCGGATCTTCGAATTTCAATCCCGAGCAGCCGCGCGGCGTGCGCACGTAATACGTGCCGCTGATGCTGGCCAGCGGATGCAGGTGCAGCCCGTGCACCACCTGTCGCGTCATCACGTTGACCCAGCAGTCGGTCATCACGAGCTTGCGCGCCGCGAGATCGAAGTCGAGCGCCGCCGCGAACCGGCGCACGTGGCCGTCGATGCGTTTCTCGAGCTTCGCGAATGTAGGAGACATCTGATGCAACCGCGACACCGAGCTGTACGAGGTGTAACCGCCCGGATAGTTAGTGCGCGACCAGGCGCGGCCACCGCCGTCGTCGAGGGCGAGCTGCCGGCATTCGCGCAACAGGCGTGCATTCAGCTGGCTGTTAGGACCGGAGCCGCGCGGCGCGAGCCGGGCGGTATACACGCGGGTTGGAAACAACGACTGTAGTGGCATGTCGCGAGCATAGGGCATACTTCGCGTCCCTTTCATCAAGGACGCGGACATGAAGAAGACACTCCTGATATTAGGCGCGCTGGCACTGGCCACCGCCGCGCAGGCGGACACCACTCACAAGCTCACGAAGACCTGGGAAACCGAGGCGGCTCTCAAGACGCCGGAATCCGTGCGCTTCGATGCGAAGCGCAAGGTGCTCTACGTGTCGAACATCGACGGCGAGCCGTGGGCCGCCGATGGCAAGGGCTCGATCGCCAAGATCGGCCTCGACGGCAAGGTGATCGCGGCCGAGTGGGTGACCGGCCTCGATTGCCCCAAGGGCCTCGCGCTCTCCGATGACGGCAAGTGGCTGTACGCCGCGGATGCCGGCGGCATCGTGGTCATCGACGTGGACGCCGGCAAGATCTCGAAGAAGATCGCGATCCCCGACACGTTGCAGCTCAACGACCTCGTCAACGACCAGGGCACGTTGTACGTGTCCGATTCGAAGGGCAAGAAGGTCTACCAGGTGAAGGACGGCAAGCCCAGCGTCTACCTCGACGAGAAGGTGCTCAAGGGACCGAACGGCCTGTTCGTGCACAAGGGTGCGCTGTACGTGCTCGACAACGACAGCCTCAATCGCGTCGAGAAGGATCGCTCGCTCAAGGTGCTGGCGTCCGGCATGCAGGGCGGCGTCGACGGCCTCGAGAACGTGAAGGGCGACGACTTCGTGGTATCCGCGTGGGGCGGCGCCGTGTGGTACGTGCCGGCGAGCGGCGAGAAGCAGCTGGTGTTCGATGGCAAGGCCGCGGACACCAAGACCGCGGACACCGGCTGGGATCCGGCGACCCGTACGCTCTACGTGCCGACGTTCTTCAGGAACACCGTGATCGCGTTCAAGGTCGACTAGTTAGTCAACGGGATGGCGGGGCGCCGTCGCGGCGCTCCGCCTCAACGCATGCCGTTGTAGAACCACAGGCCCGCCACCAGGGCCACCACCAGCACCACGTACACCAGCAGCCGCCAGCGGCGCCCGTTCGCCGCCGCGCCGGCGGCCGCGTCGCCC
>DATEII010000186.1:0-19824 GCA_035279135.1 Steroidobacteraceae bacterium | reverse complement strand
GCCGGGAAGGAAATGCGTCGTGCGATGTTGCCGATGCGGTCGGATATCTCGACTTCGAGCAGAGGTGCGGCCACGGGTTCGGGCAACCCGTGAACGCGCACCATGCTGTCGGCGCCGAATTCGAGCGTGGCTTCGACCGGCACCGAACTGATTCCGTCGAAATACCGAACCGGGATCACCGATGGCCTACAACCCGAAATCGACGTCGAAGAAGTCGCCGGCTTCTTCGCCGAGCGCGCTGGTCTTCGGACTCGCATCGGCCATGAAGGCCGACAGGTTGCCGTCCGAGTCCACCGCCATGTTCTCGAGCTGGTAGCGGGTCTGGCGCACCATCGCCCACGGGTAGAAGAGACCGAGCGTGAACACGATGCCGAACAGGTTGGTCACGTAGATCCACACCAGCGGCGCGATCTTGAGGTCCGAGCGCAGGTAGTTGCCGCCGATCTGCACGCCGCCGAACGACGCATTGAGGAACGACGCCTGGTAGTAGCCCCAGATGGCGAGGCCGACAGCCGCGGCCACCAGCACGCTCAGCCAGAAGGCGGGTCCCAGCGCCAGCAGCGTCGCCATCTGCGCAGCCGAACCGTATGCCGGTGCCGATCCCAGCTTGCTGAACAGACCGACGAACAGCGCGATGAACACGATGTACGCCAGCACCCCGAGGCCGAACGTGATGAGGCAGAACGTGTAGAAGCGGCCATTCCCCGTGAGGAACGACCACTGCTGCGTGCCGTACGCCGCATTGTGGAGGCTGTATTCCACGCGTTTTCGAACCCACGCGGGATAGAGGATGCCGAGCGAGATGATGGCGAGCAGGTACCAGCCGACGAACGCGCCGAGCGCGCCGCCATACGTGCCGTGGAAGTTGAAGCGGATATTGCGGTACGAGCTCATGCGCGTCTGGAACAGGCGCGACTTCATGATGATCCACGGCACGCCGAAGATCGCGACCGGCACCAGCAGGAAGGCGATGACGGGATTGAGCTGGACGGAGAACACGAACGCCAGGTACGCCACGAACACGATGATGCGTCCCTTGAGGATGGCGAGCGGCCGGCCGTGGAATTCGAACGGATGCCCGTCGAGGTAGGTGTTGCCGTAGAAATACCGCAGCCGTCGCACCTTGGCCCACGCCGAGTAGATGCCGACGGTCACGATGGTCAGCAGCAGGTTCACGATCCAGATGCGGAAGTACTCGCCGCCGTTGCCGCGGAACTCGAAGGGAAGGTGGACCCTGGAGGCAGGACGGGATGCGGACGCACTGATGCCCGGCGCTCCTTCGAGCGCGATCGATTCATTCATGTAGCTCTCCCTGGGCGCTTTCTGTGGCGACCCTTGGCCGGGAAGACTAACCCTGCCGGGTGCCGGGGGCCAGCGCCGTTTACCCGTTCAGTCTCTGTCGCGATGCCGCCTCGATTGACAGCGAAACCTTGAACTCAGTCTCGACGTGGCCTGGTCCGGGTCCTGGGCGGCGATGTCGGGTTGTCGAGCGCGTCGAGATAACTCGCGCCGCCCAGCCCGCGCATCTGCGCGAGGATCTGGTCGCGGCGCAATTGAACATACGGCGATGGCGCATTGGCGCGCAGCCGCAGCGGGTTGGGCAATACCGCGGCGAGTGTCGCGGCCTCGTAGCGGTCGAGACGCACCGCGGGCTTGCGCCAGAAACGCTGCGCCGCGGCCTCGACGCCGTAGATGCCGTCGCCGAACTGCGCGACGTTGAGGTACACCTCGAGGATGCGTTCCTTCGGCCAGGTGAGCTCGATGAGCAGCGTGAAATACGCCTCGAGTCCCTTGCGCAGGTAGCTGCGGCCCGACCACAGGAACAGGTTCTTCGCCACCTGCTGCGAGATGGTGCTGCCGCCCCGGATGCGCGGCCGCCGCCTGCTCGCCTGGGACTCGTTGCGGCGGATCGCCTCGCGGATCGACTTGAAGTCGAAGCCGGCATGGAACGGGAACAGCTGGTCCTCGGATGCGATCACCGCCACCGCGGCGTGCGGCGAGATCTGCTCGAGGTCGGCCCAGCGGTAGTCGGTGTGGTAGTTAGTCTTGCCGGAACGGCTGGCGTCGAGTGCCGCGTCCAGCATGAAGGCGCTGTACCACGGGTCCATCCAGCGCATGGCCACGACGGGCAGCGCGGTCGCGAGAAAGGCGGCGATCACACCGACGAACAGCCATCGGGCGAGACGCCGCCGCCAGCCTTTCTTCACACTATTTCTGGGTCGACGCCCTGGTGATGACGACGTCGGCCGCCGGCACGTTCTGGTGGCCGGCGCGGTTCGTGGTCGCGACCTGGGCGATCTTGTCGATGACGTCCATGCCCGAGGTGACCTTGCCGAACACGGCGTAGCCGTAGTTGGCCGGGCCGCTGTGATCGAGGAAGTCGTTGTCGACGAGGTTCACGAAGAACTGCGCCGTCGCGCTGTCGACGACGTTGGTGCGCGCCATCGAGAGCGTGCCGCGCTTGTTCTTGAGGCCGTTGGTGGCCTCGTTCTTGATCGGCGCCCTGGTCTTCTTCTGCTTCATGCCGGGTTCGAAGCCGCCGCCCTGGATCATGAAGCCGGGAATCACGCGGTGGAAAACCACGCCGTCGAAGAAGCCCTCGTCGACGTATTCCTGGAAATTGCGGGCCGAGATCGGCGCTTCTTTCTCGAACAACTCCACTTCGAAGTTGCCGAGGTTGGTTTCGAAAACGATTGACACGGGTTTACCTGCTCCATTGACCTTCGGTGACGCGCTCGTGGCCGGCGAGATCGCGGTGCGAGGTTACGTGAGTGAAGCCTCGCGCCACAAGCGCGCCGCGCAGCGCCGCACCCTGCGTCGCGCCATGTTCGAGCAGCAACCAGCCGCCGGGCTTCAGGTGCTCCGGTGCTCCATTAATAAGAGTGGTCAGCGCCGCGAATCCGTCGCCGCCGGGCGTGAGCGCGCCGCGCGGTTCATGCCGCAGGCCATCCTCCGCGAGCACCGGGTCGTTTTCCTCGATATACGGTGGGTTGCTCACCAGGGCATCGAAGCGGCGCGCGCCCAGCGCCTGGAACCAGTCTCCCGCGCGCCATTCGACGCGGCCCGCCACCAGGCGTGAGCCATTGCCGCGCGCGACGGTCAGGGCATCGTCCGACACATCGGTGCCGAATATTTGCCAGCCCGGTCGCTCGTGCGCGAGCGCAATGGCGATGGCGCCCGAGCCGGTGCCGAGATCCGCGACCTCGGCCCGGGACGACGTGATCTGCGCGAGCACGCGCTCCACCAGCAGCTCGGTCTCGGGGCGCGGCACGAGCACGGCGGGGGACACGTCGAACATCATCGACCAGAATTCGCGCCGGCCCAGAAGATAGGCGACGGGCTCGCCGGCCGCGCGCCGCGTGCACCATGCGGCGAAACGCGCGGCCACGTCGTCGGGGACCGCTTCACCGCCGCGCGCCAGCAGCGCGCCGCGCGTGAGGTTCCACGCGGCGGCCAGCAGGACTTCCGCATCACGACGTCCGATGTCGCGCGTGGCCAGGGATATCAGTGCTTCGCTGTCGGTGGCCGGCGCCATGGGGCAGCGAATATCATCCGGGCATGAGCAGCGCGCAACCCCTGCGAGTCACGGCCGGCCTGTTGCCGCTGCCGCGTCCGCTGATGACCGGCGAAGTGCTGGACGCGGCCTTCCGCCTGTTCCGCGCGGGACTGCTGCGCACGCTGCCGTACTCCGGACTCGCCGTGCTGGTGCTCGAGCTGCCCACGCTGTACTGGGATTTCATCCTTCCGGGCAAACACGACATCCGTTTCCAGTCTCTCGGTTACCTGCTGGTGCTGGCACTCAGTGCCGCGTTGTTGGGCGTGATCACGCTGCGGCTCCACGCCATTTCGCGCGGGCTGCGGCCACGCTTCCGCGGCGAGTTGACCACCGTGTTGCGGCGCTGGTTGCCCGCGCTGATCGCCACCATCGGGGCCGTGGGACTTCCTGTGCTGTTGTTTGGCGCCGCCTCGGCCTTCAACAACGTGATGCCCACGGCCGCACTGATGGTGCTCGCGATACCGCTGCTGTGGCCGACGATGCTGCTCGTGGTGGGCTTGCCGGCATTCTGGTGCGACGGCCTCGGCCCCTTCGCCTCCATCGTGCAGGCCGTGCGCGTCTCGCGTCGCCAGTCGTGGCGCGTGGTGGGCGCGCTGCTCGCGACGCTCTGCATGATCGCGGTGTTCTACCTGTTGTCGGCCTTCGTGGTCGGCATGGCGTCCCCGCTGATCGGGCGCGCCGACCTGTTTCTGCTGGCGATCGTGTCCTCCATGGTGGCGCTGGTGGTCGGTGCCTTCGGCGTCCCGTTCGTGCTGGCAGTGCTCATCGTGGCCTACGAAGACCTGAAGCTGCGCGAGCAGCGCCGGTCCGGGGTGAAGGCGTGAGGCGGCTGGTCATGCTGCTGTTCATCGCAACGGTGGCGCACGCCGACGACGCCGCGTTGCGTGCCGTCGATGCGTGCCGCGCAAGACTCGACGCGCGCGTCGACATCGGCATCGAGCGCGTGCGGCGGCGATGCCCGGAGCTGTTGCCCGCGCTCGAGAAGGCGCCGTGGCGAGAGCTGCTGCCGGCCACGCTCGGCGAGCGGCGCGAGGAGATCTCGGCCGAGAGCCTGCGTGCGCTGGCGCAGCTCGTGCGCCACGCCTCGGATGCCGGTGCGCAGCGCGCGGCGCCGCAACGCAAGACGCTGGACCCGGTGCTGGCCGCGCTGGGCGACAAGGGACAGCAGGGCGCCACCCGGTGGGAGCGCTTCAAGAGATGGCTCAAGGAGAAGCTGGAGTCGCGCCCCGACGAAGGTGAAGCGGGCTGGCTCGAGAAATGGAGCCGGCAGTTCCGCACCAGCGAAGGGGTCGCGCGCGCCATCACCTACGCCGGGTATGCACTGGTGGTGCTGCTCGTCCTGTTCGTGATCTGGCAGGAGCTGCGTGCCGCGGGCCTCTGGGGTGGCATGCGCCGCGCCGCGCGGCGCCGCGATCCGGCCGCCGAGTGGCGCCGGCGACTCGCGCTCGAAGACGTGTTGGCCGCGCCGCTCGCCGAGCGACCTGGCATGTTGCTGAGATTGTTAGGCGAGGCGCTGGCGCGCGAGCAGCGGCTGCCGGCCGCCGACGGCCTGACCGCCACGGCCCTGGTGCGCCAGGCGCGCCTCGATGCCGAAGCGGATCGCGAGGCGCTCGCCCACGTGGCGCGGGCCGCCGAGCAGGTGCGCTACGCGCCCGACACGCCGGCTGACGAAGCCCTCGAGGGCGCCGTATCGGATGCGCGCAGCCTGCTCGGGAAACTCGCGCATCGCGGGGGCCTTCGCTGATGCGCGAACGCGGCATCGCATTGTTGCTCGCGCTCGGGGCGCTCGCGGCGTTCTACGGACTCTGGCTGCGCCCGGCGCCATCGCTCGATCCCGATGCGGACGCGGCGCGCCCGACCAGTGCCGAAAAGCGCGGCAATGGCTATGCGGCGCTGTTCGAGTGGCTGGAGAAATCCGGCGTGCAGGTCCGCTCCTGGCGCGAGCGTTACACGGCGCTCGCTGAGACCGATATCCCGGCGCGCGGCAACCTGCTGGTGCTCACGCTTCCCGGCGTCGACATGTTCCGCAACGACGAGTTTGCCGCGCTCGACCAGTGGGTTCGCCGCGGCAATACGCTGCTCATCAATGCGGCGTTGCTCGACCAGCCCGGCTGGGCCGCGGGGCGCGAATCCGGCGTGGTCACGGAAGTCGAGTCGCTGACCTCGATCGAATTCGAGACGCGCGAGGTGCGCGAGGCGCGACTCGACGACACGCCGCTGGCCGAACGCGTACGCGAAGCCGATGCCCGCGATTCCGCGCAGGACGACGAGTCCGACGACGAAGAAAACGAGCAAGGCGCGACCGCGCCGCACGAAAGCTACGAGGTGCCGGAGAAGATAGCGCTCGCCGCCACCGGGCCACACGTGTTGCTCGACGGTGTCCACACGCTGGCGCTCGAGACCGACTACGAACCACAGCAGTGGTCGCTGCGCATCCCGTATGACAACTTCGTGCTGACCCTGGCGCGCGCCGCGGACGGCGAGGGCGCGTTGTTCGAGCAACGCGTGGGTGCGGGCCGCGTGTTGCTGGCCGCCGGGGGCACCTTGTTCAGCAATCGTGCGCTCGGCAACGACGACAACGCGCGCCTGTTCGCCAACATCGTCGCGGTGACGATGGCGCGCGACGGCGTGGTGTTGTTCGATGACCTGCGCCAGGGCCTTTCGGCCAGCTACGACCCGGCGCGTTTTTATCGTGACTCGCGCCTGTACACCACCATCTTCATCCTCGCGGGACTGTGGTTCGCCTGGGTGGTCGGCGGCACGAAATTGCGAGCGCCGGCCGCGGAAACCCACGATCCCTCCGAAGCCGAGCTGGTGCGGCGCGCGGGTGGGCTGATCGCGCGCACCGTGCCACCGTGGCACGCGGCGCTCGCGCTGTTCGATCACTTCTTCACGCGCGTGGCGCGCGCGGCGCGCGCGGTGCGGCCGCAGGACTCGGAACGCGGCGAGCTGTGGCACTGGCTCGAGCGGCACGCGGCCATCCTGCCGCAGGAACTGGACCAGCTGAAAGGCTGGTACGCCGACGCGCATGCGCAGCGCAAGCTGCCGCTCGTGCCATTGCAGAACCTTCTCGACAAACTGGAGCGACGACTTACCTCATGAACACGGTGGCAACGTTCGAACAATCGATCCAGCGCGCACTCGCGCGCGTCATCGTCGGCGCCGAGGACGTGATCCGCGCGTTGTGCATCGCGCTGGTGGCGCGCGGCCACGTGCTGGTGCAGGGGCCGCCGGGGCTGGGCAAGACGCTGCTCGCCAAGACGCTGGCGCGCGTGCTCGGCGGCGAGTTCAAGCGCGTGCAGGGCACCGCGGACCTCATGCCCAGCGACATCGTCGGCACGCACATCTTCGATTCGTCGAAGAACGAATTCGTGTTCCGGCGCGGGCCGCTGTTCGCCGACGTGCTGCTGGTCGACGAGATCAATCGCACCGGTCCGAAGACCCAGTCCGCGCTGCTCGAAGCCATGGAGGAGCGGCAGGTTTCCTCCGAGCGGGACCACTACTCGCTGCCCGAGGATTTCCTGGTGCTGGCGACGCAGAATCCGCGCGACTTCGAAGGCACGTATCCACTGCCCGAGTCGCAGCTCGATCGCTTCATGCTGCGCATCGACATGAACTACCCGGAGCGCGCGGCGGAGGGCGAGGTCCTGCGCCGCTACGGGACCGAGCTCGAGGCACGCGAACCGATTCCGGCGGACATCGGCGGCATCGACCGCAGCCTGCTGCACCAGGCGCGCGCCGCGGCCAGCGCGCTGCACGTGTCGCAGGCACTGACCGACTACGTGCTGGATCTCGCGCGCGCCTCGCGTGAGCATCCGCGCGTGGCCCTCGGTCTCTCGACGCGTGGCGCGCTGGCGCTGCTGCGCGCGGCTCGTGTGCATGCCGGACTGCGTACCGGCGACTTCGTGGCCGCGGACGACGTGCAGGCCGTGGCGCGCTGGGTGATGGCGCACCGCCTGGTGCTCAAGCCCGAGGCGGCGCTGGACGGTGAAACCGACCTCGGCGTGGTGGGTGCCATTCTCGAAGCCACCGCGGTTCCGCGCTGACATGCACCTCGCGCGTCGCGGCTACCTGCTCGTCGTGCTCATGGCATTGCTGGGCATCACGGGCACCTGGTCCGACGATCCGGCACTGGAAGGCGCCTGGCTGCTGCCGGCGTTCCTGCTGCTGGCCGGCCTTGCGCTCGAAGCCTGGTACCTGCGCGGCACGCAGGTCTCGGTGCGCATGCAGCTCGACCCGCGCCTGAAACTCGGGCGACCGGCGCGCGGCGCCTACGCTTTCGAGCACAACCGGGGCCTGGACCTGCGACTGCAATACGCGCGCGCATTGCCGGCGGCGCTGCGCCAGTTTCCCGAAGTGCGCGAGCTGTCGCTGCCGCCCGGCGCGCCGCTGCGCGATGAATTCGCCGTGTTGCCGCTGCGCCTCGGTGCGGCACGTTTCGATGCCGTGTCCGCCCGGTTGTTAGGCCGGCTGCAGCTGGCCTGGTGGAGCCGCGTGTTGCCGCAGGATGCGAAATTCACGATCGCGCCCGACAGCCTGCCGCGCGGCGCGCGCGCGATCGCGGGTGAGTCCGCCGGCGAGACGCCGCGCCGTTTGCCGGGCGTGGGCGTCGAGCTGCTGCAGCTGCGCGACTACACCACGGGCGATGCGTTGTCGCGTATCGATTGGAAAGCCACCGCGCGCCGCGGTGCCCTGGTATCGCGCGAATACAGCGAGGCGCAGCACCTCGAGATCCTCATCGTGGTGGACGCCAGCCGTGCGAGCCGCGTGCGCGCCGGTGATCTCGACCGGCTGGGCCTGTACGCCAACGTGGCCGCGCGGCTCGCCGAACATGCGGTGTCGGTGGAGGATCGCGTCGGAATCCTGGTGTATGCCGAGCGCGCGCTGCGCGCCTGCCTGCCGGATCGCGGCACGCGCGCGCTCGTGCGGCTGCGTCACGCGCTCGAAACGCTGGAGACACAGCGCGGGGAGCCGGATCCGCTCGCGGCCGCGGTGCAGGTGAGGCGCATGTTGCGTCACCGCGGGCTGGTCGTCTGGCTCACGGATCTCGCCGAGCCGGCACGCAACGACGCGCTGCTGCAGGCGTTGAAGGCGCTGGTGCCGCGTCACCTGCCCATCGTGGCCGCACCCCATGCCGCCGAGATCGAGCGGCTCGCGGTCGCACCGGCGCGCGGCTGGCGTGATCCATCGATCGCGATCGCCGCGCGCGAGCAGCGACGGCGCGCGCTGGCGCAGGTGAGCTCGTTGCGGCAGCAAGGCGTGGTGGTGCTCGACGAGCCGGACGACGAGCTCGATCGCGCGGTCGTGGATTCCTATCTACAGCTGCGCTCGCGCCGGCGCATCTGAAGCATTCGATGCCGCGCGAGCGGCGTGTTCGTAGGACTCGGTAAATAATCCTTGCGGGACGATTCCGGCTTCCGGACTTTGATCGTTTCCAGTGCAGCCCGCTCTGGCAGCATGCTCCTGGAGGCGAATCGAGGTAGGTAATGCCACGAGTGCACGCAGTGATCCTGGCCAACGGCGTGACGATGATCGGGCAACGGCTGCAGCAGATCGTCGATGCGGGAATCCGTCGGGTGACCGTCGTCATCGATCCGCAACGCTCGAGCGTCCGCGCGCGCCTGCTGCGCCTGCTGACCATGTTGCCGCCCGTCGAGGTGGACTTCATCGACGAGCGCGACGCGCTCGGCGAAGCCGGTGCACTCGCCGAGATCGACACCGGCGGTGATGCGGTGTTGCTGTGTTTCGCCGACCCCGCGATCGAGCTCGATCTCCCGAAGCTCATGTCCATCCACGAGGAGCGTCGGCAGGACGTGACGTTCGCCAGTCACTACGAGCACTACCACCTCGCGCCGGGCGAGATCCGGGTCGATGGCGACACGGTGCTTGGCTACGAGGAGTGGCCGCGCAAGGATTTCCTGCTGTGCAGCGGCCTCGGCATGTTCGAAGCGCCTGCGCTGGCGGTGGCTCGCGCGCTGCCTCGACCCTATGGGGTGACCGATCTGGTGCGAGCCCTGCTCGAATCCGGTTGTTGCGTCACGCACTGGCTGCACGGTGCGCGCTCGATCGTCGACGAGGACGCCGAACAACGTGCCATGCACGCAGACGCCGAGGCGATCATCCGGCGCCAGGCCGGTTGAGCCGATCGCTCTGTGTCATCATCCGCGGCCATGCAGGCAGGCGCGAAGACCCTCACGCTGACGGTGCTCGGCGGAAGCAGTCCGGCTACACCGGTGTTGATCGACGCGCTACGACGCTCGCAGCGCGCTGGACGGTTGCGCGATATCGAAGTGAGACTGCACGGCCGCAACGTCACGCGGCTCGAAGGCATCGCGGCCTACGCTTCGCGCCGGCTGGCGCGAGAAGAGCAACGGGCGGGCAGCTCCGTGCCGCAACTGCGGGTCATTGCCGCGAAGTCGCTCGAAGACGCGTTCGATGGTGCTTCGGACATTCTCTGCATGGTGCGACCCGGCGGCATGCTGGCGCGCGCGGCCGACGAAGCCATCGCACGCGACGCCGCGTCACCCGCCGACGAAGGGCTCGGAATCGGTGGCCTGGCGAGTTACCTGCGCAGCCGCGAGGTGTTCACCGGCCTCGCGGAAACCGCGGCGCGCCATGCGCCTTCCGCCAACTTCCTGCAGATGTCCGGCCCCCTTGGCGTAAACGTCGCACTGACACGCCGCGCATTCGGCCCGCGTGCTTTCGGCGTCTGCGAATTGCCGCTGACCACCGCCACGAAACTCGCGCAGGCCGTGTCGCCCGGGGGTGGCGCATGGGCGAGCCACAGTCATGCCGGTCTCAATCACCAGAGCTGGATGTATGCCTTCCGCGATGCGGGCGGCCAGGACGTGACCGCGCGGGTGCTCGACGCCATCCCCGCGGGCAACACGCTCGGAGTAGATAGCCAGGCGATCCGCGAGGCGGGCGCCGTGCCCGTGCACTATCTCAAGATGTATCTGCACACCGCGCGCGAAGTGGCAAGGCAAAGCGGCGCCGAATCGCGCGGCGTCACGCTGGATCGCTGGTCGCGACGCATCGAGCAGGCGTTGGTGGCCGGGGACGATGCCGGCGTCGACGCGCTGCTCGCCGAGCGGCGCATGGACTGGTTCGACGAAGGAATCGTGCCGGTGCTCGAGTCGCTGCAGCTCGAGCAGCCGCGCTCGTTCCCGCTCAACGTGCCGGCCGATGACGCGTTGCCCGGCGCGCCACGCGACGCCATCGTCGAGGTGGATTGCGAGGTGTCCGTTCGCGGCGTCACGCCGCGCACCGTACCGGCCTTGCCGGCCGCGCCCGCGGCCTTGACGTGGCAATTGATCGACTACGAACGCGCGCTGCTCGACCTGCCGCGCGAGCCGGGTGCGGCGCGGATCGCGGAGGCGCTGGCGCTGCATCCGCTGGCGCCGCGTGAGGGGCTCCTCGACGTGTCACGCCGGCTCGCGGCTGTGTGCGCCGAGCCCTTCGGCCTCACTTGACGCTGTAACCGCGGCCTTCGAGGCAGGCGCCTTCGGCGCGCCGATAGTCCGCGCGACGGGCCTCGATGTCCGACTCCGCGACGCCACCACTTGGCTTGGTGGGATCGAAGCCGCTCTGCTGCACGGCCCAGGCGTGACACTCATAGCGATCCGTGGACTGCTGCGCTTCGCTCTGGCCGTTCTTCGGATACACGTAGACGTCCGCGTTGCCCGAGGACGAGTTGCCCACCTGCGAGGGCTGGCCGCCCGGCGGTTGCGTCACGACGTACTCGCGGCGCTCGGGGCGCCACATGTAATAGGTCTGGTCGGCGTAGTAGTAAGGCATGCCGCCGAACCACACGGTGGTATAGAACGGCGGCAGGAATCCGACGCCGATGCCGATCGGCGGTGCCACCACGACGTAACGTGGACCATATGGACGGTACCAGGTGCCGCCGCGGTAGTAGTAAGGCGAGCCGTGATAGTGCACGTTCACGTAGCCGCGCGGCAGCGAGCCGTACACGTAGCCACGCGCGGGATAGCTGTGCCCATGGTTGTAGCGCCCGTCGTAACGCATCTCGCCGCCGCGCCCGTGGTGGTCGGCGGCAGCCGTACCCGCGATGCCGAGGGCGCAGGCGACGATCAGGATCTGCAGGACTTTCGATTTCATGTCACTTCACCGTGTAACCGCGGCCTTCGAGGCACGCGCTGATCGCGCGCTTGTAATCGGAGGCCTGTTGCTCGAGCCGGGCGCGTTCGGCCTGCGCGGCGTTGTTCTGCGTGCTCGCGTGTTGCGCCTGCTTCTGGCGCGCTGAATCGGAAGCGGCACCCATCGCACCGCCCGCGATGGCGCCGACCACCGCGCCCTGCGCGGCATCGTGCGGGCTGCCGATGGCGGCCCCGATCATGGCGCCCGCCATGGCACCGACGACGGCGTCGTGCGGTGGTGGCGGATCGGGCACGGCCACGACCTGGATCTGCTGGTGGGGCGCGAGATGGGGATCGCTCGGGTTGTAGTGAGTCTGTGCCACGGCCCAGTTGTGGCATTCGTAGCGATCACGATCGAGTTGTCGGTCGTTCTGTCCATGCGCGGCATAGACGAAGATGTCCGCGCTGGCGATCGCCGGACCCTCATCGGGCGCCGGCTCGCCCGGTGCCGCGGCTGGATCGGCGAATGCGACGCTCGCAGCGAGCGCGAACAGCGCGGAGGACAGCAGGTGTTTCATCGCAGGCTCCTGATCCTCATAACGCAGCGCGACATTCCGGGTTGACGCAGGTATGTGCATCCTGCGCGTGCGGGCTGAACGCCAGCTGAACGACTAGGTCGCGATCGGCTGTCCGCCGCGGCTGCGTCCGAATACGTAACCGCGCAGCAGCGAAACCATGAACAGGAAGTAGCCCACGCCGATGGTGACGCGCGCCCAACGCGGCACCTCGGGATCGGGCGAGACATAACCCTCGATGAAACCGCAGATGAAAAGCAGCAGCGTGACCATGGCCAGCACGCGGATGCCATCGCGCGACGCCAGCCGGAATGCTTCGCTGCGCGTGAGCGCGCCGGGACGGATCAGCGCCTCACCAAGATACGAGCCCGCCGCGCCTGCGATGCATATGCAGGACAACTCGACGCAGCCGTGCGCGATCACGAAGTCGAACAGGCGGCCGGCGAGGCCGTGTTGCCCGGTGAACGCAAAGATCGCGCCCAGCGAAATGCCGTTGAGCCCGATGAGGTAGAACGTGCCGAGTCCGAAGACGATCCCCGAGCAGAACGCGAACAGCGCCACGACGATGTTGTTCATGAGGATCGACACCGACAGCACCGCCGACGGCGTGACATTGAGCAGCCCTTCGGTCCAGAGCTCACCCCGTTCCACCGTCGCGATGAGCTGCGGGCTCGCGAACATCGCGATGAGATCCGGGAAACGGTAGATCAGCCAGAAACCGGTGACGGCCGAGATCACGAACAGCAGCGTCACGCCGAGCAGGTGCATGCGCATCGCGTGCACGGAGGCGGGCACCTGGTCCCGCAGCAACGACCACAGGTTGAGCCAGCCGCGACGCGCCGGGCGATGGATCACGTCGTGCAGGTCCGCGTAGCTGGCTTCGAGGAATTCGTCGGGGGTGTCGGCACCGCGGGCCGCGCCGAGCGAATGCGCCGCGCGGCGATAGTCTTCGATCACCGCGAGCGCATCCTTCACCTCGGTGCCCCGCCCGCGCCCGAGTTGCGTGGCGCGCACGCGCGCCGCCTGCAGCTCGGCATGCGCCCCGCTCTGGTCGAGGCCGAGCCTCGCGAGGAAAGGCGCGCGCTCCACGGCGAGCACGGTGCCGGCGGCCAGGTCGCCGAGACGCAGGTGGCGACGGCCAAACATCACGAACAACAGTCCCACCACGTAGAGCGCGGGCATCGAATCGATGATGCGGAACAAGTTGCGCGTGAGCAGCGCGCCGGAGCCCGGCACCAGGCCTTCGGGTGTGACGATGCGCAGGCCGGTCATGCGTTTGCCTGGCGTGCGTCCCCGCATCACGGCTTCGAGTACGGGGTGGTAGAAGAAATAGATGACCGTCGCGGGCACGGCGCCGACGAGATACCACAACGTCTCGCTGTCGGCCGGGATCTCGAAGTCGAGATTGCCGAGGATGGCCCAGGCGGCCACCAGCAGCCATGCGAGCGCGAGCGCGCCGCGGATCAGCCAATCGAGCACGAAGGCGATCGAACGCGCGCCGGGTCCCGCGAGCACCACGCGGGCGTCGATGCCGGTGGCGCTGGGCACCGCGATGATCGGCGGTGTCGCAAGCGCCACGGTGCTCACGCAGCGCCTCGCTGTTCTTCCTCGGCCAGCTGCTCGGCCTGGTGTTCGTGCTGCAACGCGTCCATGAGCTCGTCGAGTTTGCCCTGCATGACGTTGGCGAGCTGGTACAGCGTGAGGTTGATGCGATGGTCCGTGACGCGCCCTTGCGGGAAGTTGTACGTGCGGATGCGCTCGGATCGGTCGCCCGTGCCCACCTGCAGCTTGCGGTCGCGCGCCACTTCGCTGTCGCGTTTTTCCTGCTCGGCCGCCATGAGCTTGGCCTTCATGAGCGCCATCGCCCGCGACCGGTTCTTGTGCTGCGAGCGCTCGTCCTGGCATTCGACCACGATGCCGGTGGGCAGGTGCGTGATGCGGATGGCCGAATCCGTCTTGTTGACGTGCTGGCCACCGGCTCCCGAGGCGCGGAACGTGTCGACGCGCAGCTCGGCGGGATTCAGCTCCACGGCCTCGACTTCGTCCGCCTCCGGCAGGATGGCCACGGTGACGGCCGAGGTGTGGATGCGGCCCTGAGCCTCGGTCGCGGGAACTCGTTGCACGCGGTGCACACCGGATTCGAACTTGAAGCGCTGGAATGCGCCCGGGCCGGCGATGCGGCTGATGATCTCGCGGTAGCCGCCGTGCTCGCCGGGATTCTCCGACAGGATTTCCACGGTGAAACCGTGAGTCTCCGCGTAGCGCGCATACATGCGGAACAGGTCACCCGCGAAAATCGCGGCTTCGTCGCCGCCGGTGCCGGCGCGCACTTCGAGATAGATGTTCTTGTCATCGCGCGGGTCGCGCGGGATCAGCATCATCTTGAGCGCGCCTTCGGCCTGCTCGATCTGCGGGGCGAGGCGTGCCGCTTCCTCGGCACCCATCTCGCGCATCGCGGGGTCGCCGTCCTGTTGCATTTCCTGCGCCGAGGCGAGCTCCCGCTCGAGCGAGCGGTACGCACCGAACTTCTCGGCCACCGGCGTGAGCCGGGCATATTCCACTGACAGGTCGCGGAACTCGCGCTGTCGGCCAATGACGGCGGGATCGGCCAGCGAGCGGCCGATTTCCTCGTACCGATCCACCATTTTTTCGAGACGCAGTCGAATCGAGTCTTTCACGCGAACCATTGTAAGGGGCCCGGGTCCAGTTATAGTGCCCGCCATGCCACGAAAGCCCGCTTCCCTGCTGATTTCCCTGGCCCTCACCGCGTTGTTACCCGCGGTGTCCGGCGCCCTGTCCACGACCAACTCGGACAACGCGGACCTGATCCTCGCGGACATGGCGCTGTCGCGCGGCGATTGCCGCGGCGGCACCGACCGCTACGTGAAGGCCGCGCTCGGCACCAGCGATGCGAAGATTTCCGAGCGCGCCAACAAGGTGGCGGCCGAGTGCCAGCAGATCAATGCGAGCGCCAGGACGGCGCGTCGCTGGCAGAAGCTCGAGCCGGATCGCACCGAGGCGGCCGCGGCCGTCGCGCTGGCCGCCGTGCGCCTCTATCAGCCCGAGGAGGCCAGCGCCGCCATCCTGCGCACGCATGCGCTCGGCGGTGACGAGGCGCTCATCAAGCTCATCGGCGAACTGAGCGATGCCGGTGGCACCGCGATCACGCTGAAAACCCTGCGACCCATGCTCGACGCGCCCGACGTCAACGACAAACTGCTGATCGCCGGAGTCGACCTCGCGCTCGAGAATTTCGATTTCGCGACGGCTCACAAGCTGGCCGACCGCGTGCTCTCCAACGAGCCCGCGTCGGGCGACGCGCGTGCGCAGCTGGCGCGCGTGCTGACCGCCGAGGGCGATTCGGTCGCGGCCATCGCGGTGTCGCAGGAAGCCGCGGCGCTCGAACCCGAGACGCAGCGCTTCGCGTATGCGGACACGTTGCTGCGCCTCGATCGCCTCGATGAGGCCCGCCAGGAGCTCGACAGCCTGCGCGCCGACTCTGCCGTTCGTGAAGAGGCCGACCTGCGCCTCGGCAAGCTCGCGTACCAGATGGGGGACATGACCGAAGCCGGCCGGCGCTTCGGTGGTCTGATCTCCTCGCCCACGGTGGCGGGCGAAGCGTTCTTCTATCTATCGTCGATCGCCGAACGCGAGGGTCGTACCGATCTCGCGCTCGAGGGTTACACCAAGCTCGCCGAAGCCGGCGCGGGCCTGCTGGTGCGCGGCCGTGCCGCGCGCATCCTCATGAAGAAGGACGACCGCGACGGCGCCTTCCGCATCCTCGATGAATACGCCGCCAAGGAGCGCTCCGAGGCGCTGGACGTGGAGTTCGCCAAGGCCGCGCTGCTCGATGACGCGGGCAAGTCGAACGAAGCCGTCGCACTGTTGCAGCTCGCGCTCGAGCGTTACCCGGATCATCCGGGCGTGCGCTACCAGATCGCGCTCATCCAGGACAAGGCGGGGCAGTCGCGCGAATCGGTGCGCAATTTCGAGAGCCTGCTCAAGGAACGTCCCGAAGATGCGAGCCTGCTGAATGCGCTCGGTTATTCACTCGCGGATCGCAACCAGAAATTGCCGCGCGCCGAGCAACTGATCCGCAAGGCCCTGGATGCGTCGCCGGATAATCCCGCGTTCCTCGACAGCCTGGGTTGGGTGCGCTTCCGCCGCGGTGACCTGCCGGGCGCGCTGCCGCACCTCGAGCGTGCGTACCGCATTTTCCCGGATCCCGAGATCGCCTCGCACTGGGGTGAGCTGCTGTGGATGAGCGGCAAGCAGGCCGAGGCGCGTGCACTCTGGGCGCGTTCGCTGGCGCGGTCGCCGGACTCGAAGCCGCTGCGGGCCACCATCGAGCGGCTCACGGGCACCAAGATGGAGCCGCCGGCGCCGAAGTCGGCGAGCCCCGACGAAACCAAGCCCGACGAGAAGTCGCCGGACGACCTGGCGCCCGCGCCATCCGCCACGGGTAGCTAGTCATGCCGGCGCGCCTGCGCGCGGCGCTCGGTGCGGCCGCCGTGCTGGCGCTGCTCGCCGGCTGCCGTACCGCTCCTGCTCCCGCACCCGCGGTCATCGGGCCCGGCGCCGACGCGCCGTGGCAGGAGCAATACGCCGCGCTCGCCAACCTGGCGAATTACGCGCTCACGGGCCGTGTCGCGGTGGCCGCCAACGGGCAGGGGTTCTCCGCCAACCTGCGCTATCGCCAGCAGCAGCAGCGCGCGGATCTCGCGCTCGACGGCCCGATGGGAATCGGGGGCATGCGCATGGAATTCGACGATCGCGAGCTCGCGGTGACCAACAGCCGCGGCGAAAAGCTCGATGGCGCGGCGGCGCGCGCCGAGATCGAGAGCCGCCTCGGGTTCGAGCTGCCGCTCGCGGAACTGCGCTGGTGGTTGTTAGGACTGCCGGCGCCCGGCGTGCCCGCCGACAAACACGAGGACGCTGCCGGCGGCGCGATCACGGACTTCCGGCAGAACGGCTGGCGTGTGAGCATCGACTCGCGCGCGCCGGGATTGGGATTCTCGTTACCCGCGCGCCTGACGGCCGAGAAAGAAGGAGCCCGGATGAAGTTGTTGGTGGAGAGCTGGCAGTAGGGGACATTCCTCATTTCCGCTGTAACAATCGGCGGCGCTCTCGCACCCCCTCCAACCACAAACGATTGTTACAACGGAAATGAGGAATGTCCCCATTTGGTCAGCGCCGGCCAAGCTGAACCTGATGTTGCACATCGTCGGCCGGCGCCCCGACGGTTACCACGAGCTCCAGACGGTATTTCAGCTCATCGACCTGTGCGATCGGCTGGATATCCGGGTACGGGATGACGACGTCATCAGCCGTCCCGACGGCCCGCCCGGAGTACCGGAGGAGGCCGACCTGACGGTCCGGGCCGCCAGGGCTTTGCAGCAGGCCACCGGGTCTAAGGCCGGGGCCGAAATCCGGATCGTGAAGCGCATACCCATGGGCGGGGGCCTGGGGGGCGGGAGCTCCGATGCGGCCACCGTGCTGGTTGCTCTCAACCATCTGTGGGGCACAGGCCTGACATCTCTGGAGATCGCGACCATTGGCGCCAAGTTGGGCGCGGATGTCCCGGTTTTCGTGGCCGGCCGCTCCGCCTGGGCCGAGGGAATCGGCGAACAACTCGCCCCGGTCTCACTGGGGGCGGATTCCTGGTACGTGGTGATCTTTCCGGGGGTCGCCGTGCCGACCGCGGCCGTATTCCAGGCTCCTGAATTGACACGGAATTCACCCCCCACCACAATGCGCGGCTTTTTGGAAACGGGCGGGCGGAACGACTGCGAACCAGTGGTCCGCGCGCGCTTTCCTGCAGTGGGTGAGGCACTCGACTGGCTGGGGCGGCATGCGCCGGCGCGACTCACCGGAACCGGCTCGTGCGTGTTCGCGAAATTCGCGCGCGCCGCGGATGCCGAGCGCGTCGCGGCGCGGGTTCCGGATACGTGGCGCGCCTGGGTGGCGCGCGGGCTGGATACGTCTCCATTGCTGGACGAGCTCGCCCGCCACTCGAAGAGTTAGGCCGTTGGGGTGTCGCCAAGTGGTAAGGCAGCGGGTTTTGATCCCGCCATTCGGAGGTTCGAATCCTTCCACCCCAGCCAACCAGTTAGTTAGAGCGTCCGGGATTTTCGGGAGAACAGGGTGGTCGATTCGGAAACGCTGACGTTGTTCGCGGGTAATGCCAACCAGGCGCTCGCCCACGACATCGCGCGTCACCTGACCACGCCGCTGGGGCGCTCCTACGTCGGAAGGTTCTCCGACGGTGAAGTGAACATCGAGCTCATGGAGAACGTGCGCGGGCGCGACGTGTTCATCGTGCAGCCCACGTGTCCGCCGGTGAACGAGCACCTGGTCGAGCTGCTCGTGATGGTCGATGCGGCGCGGCGCGCCTCGGCGACGCGCATCACCGCGGTGGTGCCGTACTTCGGGTACTCGCGCCAGGATCGGCGGCCGCGTGCCACGCGCTCGGCGATCACGGCGAAGCTCGTGGCGAACATGCTGCAGAGCGCGGGCGTGAACCGGCTGCTGACCATCGATCTGCACGCCGACCAGATCCAGGGATTCTTCGACATCCCGGTGGACAACGTGTACGCGTCGCCGGTGTTGCTGGGTGATGCGTACCGGCAGCGCTACGAGAACATGATCGTGGTGTCGCCGGACGTCGGCGGCGTGGTGCGCGCGCGCGCGCTGGCGAAGCGCCTCGATGACGCCGAGCTGGCCATCATCGACAAGCGCCGGCCGCGGCCGAACGAGTCGAAGGTGATGAACATCATCGGTGAGGTGAAGGGCAAGACCTGCGTCCTCATCGACGACATGGTGGATACCGCGGGCACGCTGTGTGCGGGCGCGCAGGCGTTGAAGGACGAGGGTGCGGTGAAGGTGGTGGCGTACATCACGCACGCCATCCTGTCCGGCAATGCCATCGAGAAGATTTCGAAGTCGGCGCTCGACGAGCTGGTGGTGACCGACACCATCCCGCTGTCGACCGCGGCGAAGAGTTGTGGACGCATCCGGCAGCTGTCGGTTGCGGGGTTGCTGGCCGAGACGATTCGTCGCATCCGCGACGAGGATTCGGTCAGCAGCCTGTATCTCGATTAGGGGACATTCCTCATTTCGGTTGTAACAATCGGATGTGACGCCGGGCACCCAGATGTCCCGGCCGATTGTTACAGCCGAAATGAGGAATGTCCCCGGGTGGCGGCACTGGTCGCGGTGTCCGCCGTGTGTAGTTAGTTAACTGGAGTTATCAATGCGTATTTCATTCGAACTCGCCGCCGAGTTCCGTGATGGCCAGGGCAAAGGTGCGAGCCGCCGCCTGCGTCATGCGGGCCGCGTGCCGGCAATCCTGTACGGAGGTCACGTCGAACCCCGTGCGATCACTCTCGATCACCAGAAGCTGATGACGCTGATCGACAACGAGAAGTTCTACTCGTCGATCATCAACCTCGTCGTCGGCGACAAGAAGCAGGCCGCGATCGTCAAGGACCTGCAGATGCACCCGGCGCGCAACGCCATCGTGCACGTCGACATGCAGCGCGTGTCGGAGAACGAGAAGATCCGCATCCACATCCCGATCCACTTCAAGGGCGAG
>DATEII010000185.1:0-17521 GCA_035279135.1 Steroidobacteraceae bacterium | reverse complement strand
AGATTCCATTGGCACTCGTGGCGGTAGTCGACGGTGTAGCCGACGAAGCTCGCCTTGCCGCCCGCGTCGCCGCGCGCGAATTCCACGGGCTGCGCGATCCCGAATCGCTGGTGCCGCTTCTGCAGGGTCGCGAGGATGCTGGCTGCCTCGGCTTCCGCGCGACTGCGGTCCGCCGCCGAGAGGCCCTTCTCCATCTCCTGGAGCGCAGGCGCATCGAACCCTTCGCGCGGAACCGTGAGCTTGTTGGCTTCCCAATAACCCGCGGCGACGCGCGCGTAAACGTATTGCTGCACCTTGGCATTCGGCTCGGTGCCGTTGGCGTAGAACAGGATGAGATCTGCCGCCGCGCGCGGGTAATCGAGGGTCACCGCCTTCTTGAGCCAGCGCTCGAGCTGCGCCCGGTCGACGTTGCCACAGGTGGCGTTGCCCGCGAGCTGCGCCAGCTGCCAGGCCGCCTGGTCGCTGCCGAGCTCGTCGGCCTTGGTCAGCGCCGTGCGAGCGGCATCGCAATCGGAGGGGGTCAGCGCACGGTAGGCGGTATAGGCGCCGAAGAGTACGCCCGCCCGGGCCCGACCCGCGGCGAGCTCGGCCTGCCAACGCGCCACCTGTTCCTCCTCGGTGTAGCTCTTGCCGCCGAAACGTATCTCGTCGAGCGAGTACGCGTCGCCATATCCCTCGGGGTTTGGAATGTCGTCCGAGAGACTGAAACTCGGTCCGGCGCTGGCGGGGTTGGCGGGAGCGGCCGGCGCCTGGGCGATGGCGGTGGTGCTCGCGGCCACGAAGGCGGCGAGCAGGATGGCTTGGGTCTGCATGGGGCGCGCATCGTACAATGCGCGCCTCATGAACGCCGCCGCCAAAGAGCTGGGATCATCGAAAGACGGGCTTCTGCGCGTGGAATTCTGCGGCCTGGCCCTGAATTCGCCCATCGTGCTGCTGTCGGGCTGCGTGGGCTTCGGCGAGGAATACACGCGCGTCGACGGGTTCTCCAACCGGGACGTCGGCGCCATCGTGCTCAAGGGCACCACCGGCAAGGCGCGATTGGGCAACAAGCCCCACCGGGTCTACGAGACCCCGTCCGGCATGCTGAACGCCATCGGCCTGCAGAATCCCGGCGCCGAGCACGTGGTGCGCAAGATCCTGCCGACGCTGGATTTCAGCGAGACGCGGTTCTTCGCCAATGTCTCGGGCTCGACCATCGAGGAATACGCCGAAGTCACGCGGCTGTTCGACGACTCGCCCATCGATGCCATCGAGATCAACATCTCCTGTCCGAACGTCAAGGAAGGCGGCGTGGCCTTCGGCAACTACCCGGACATGTCGGCGCGCGTGGTCGAGGCCTGCCGAAAGGTCACGAAGAAGCCGCTGATCACCAAGCTGTCGCCGAACCAGACCGACATCCGCGAGAACGCGCGTCGCTGCATCGAGGCGGGCTCGGACGGCCTCGCGGTGATCAACACCATCATGGGCATGGCCATCGACGTGAAGTCACGCCGCCCGGTGATCGGCAACGTGCAGGGCGGATTGTCGGGCCCGGCGATCAAGCCGATCGCGCTGCTCAAGGTGCACCAGGTGTACGAAGTGGCGAAGAAGCACAACGTGCCCATCATCGGCCAGGGCGGCATCACCACGGCGAACGATGCGATCGAATTCATGATCGCCGGCGCCACGACCGTCGGCCTCGGGACCGCGCTGTTCTACGATCCGCACCTGTGCCGCCGGATCAACGCGGGCGTGTCGGACTATCTCATGGCTAACAAGCTGCGGAACCTCGGCGAGCTCACGGGATCGCTGCGACTCGAGTAAAAGCAAAAGGGGTCAGCCTTCCGGGCTGACCCCTTTTGCTTCGGGGATCTCGCTGCGTACGGAACCCGGGACCCCCGCTATTCCGTACGCAACGAGTGGACGCGGATCAATCCTTGCCCCGGCGCGTCGCGGTGTAACGCCAGATGATGGCGGCGGCCGCGAGGACGCCAATGACGACCAGCACGATGTCGGACGTGTAGTCGTACCGTGACCCCTGGACCACGATCTCGGGGTACTTGGTGCTCTGAACGACTATTTCTTGCATGTTTCCTCTCTTCTCCGGACTCGGGAATGTCCGGATCCCTGTTGGGGACAAAGAATGGAACAAGCTCGGGACACTGGAAACAAAGGCGTTTCCGATTCGCGACGGCAATCACGCGTTGCAACACTTATGTCACCCCTCGCGCGAAAAGCACTGGAAAAACCGAGAAAAACTGCCGAAAAGATAGCGCTATCAACCACGCCGGCGCCCGCGGCCGGAGTGTGAACCGGTCGTGTAGGACGCGATATACGGGACTTTGCTAGGCGGGGCTAGGCGGGGACATTCCTCATTTCCGTTGTCACATTTCGATGGGGTGATCGCCGACGGCAGGCCGGGCGGTGAAATGTGACAACGGAAATGAGGAATGTCCCCTTTTTCAGGGCAGCGACTCGTCGTCGGACATGCCCAACTCCTTGAGTTTGCGCGTCAAGGTGTTGCGTCCCCAGCCGAGCACGCGCGCGGCTTCCTGGCGATGGCCGTGTGTGCGATTGAGCGCCACCCGGATCAAGACTCGTTCGAATTCCGGCAGCGCCTGGTCGAGCCACGCCACCGTGCCGTCGTACGGCTGCGCCTTGGCCCACAGCGTCAGCGCCGCGGCCCAGTCGGTCTGTGCGGCCGGCGTCACGATGTGCATCTCGGCCGGCAGGTCCTGCAGCTGGATCTCACTACCCGGTGCCAGCGCCGTGAGCCGGCGACAGAGGTTCACCAGTTCACGCACGTTGCCGGGCCAGCGATACGACTGCAGGCGTTCGAGCGTCACGGGCGCGAGGGTCTTCGTCTCCGTTCCCAATTCCGCGGCCGCCTGTCGCAGGTAATGAGAAAGCAGATCAGGGACGTCCTCGGTGCGCGAGCGCAGCGGCGGTAGTTCGATGCGGATGACGTTGAGCCGGTGGAACAGGTCTTCCCGGAAGATGCCGCGCTCGACGCGCTCCTCGAGGTTCTGGTGTGTCGCCGCGATCACGCGCACGTCGACCTTCACAGGCGTCTGGCCGCCCACGCGGTAGAACTCGCCTTCGGCGAGCACGCGCAACAGGCGCGTCTGCAGCGGCGTCGACATGTCGCCGATCTCGTCGAGGAACAACGTGCCGCCGTTGGCCTGCTCGAAGCGGCCACGTCGCTGCGTGTCCGCGCCGGTGAACGAACCTTTCTCGTGGCCAAAGAGCTCGGACTCGAGCAGCTCGGCGGGGATGGCCGAGGTGTTGAGCGCCACGAACGGCTTGGCCTGGCGCGGGCTGTGTTCGTGCAGTGCGCGGGCGACCAACTCCTTGCCGGTGCCCGATTCGCCGGTGATCAACACCGCGACGGACGAGCGCGACAGGCGACCGATGGCGCGGAACACCTGCTGCATGGCCGGTGCCTTGCCGAGCAGCTCGGGAATCTCCGGGGTCTGCGTGGGCTGTTCTTCGCCGCGACGCGCGGTCTGGCCGGCGCGACGCACGAGCTCGACCGCCTGGTCGATGTCGAAGGGTTTGGGCAGGTATTCGAACGCACCACCTTCGTAGGCGGACACGGCACTCGGCAGATCCGAGTGCGCCGTCATCACGATGACGGGCATGTTGGGATGCGCGGCGCGCACCTCGCGCAGCAGATCGATGCCCGAGCTGCCGGGCATGCGGATGTCGGTGAGCAGCACATCGGGGGCATCGTTGCGCAGCGCTGTCAGCGCGGGTTCGGCGGCCTCGAAGGCGCGCGGCACCATGCCGCTGGCGCGCAGGGCGCGCTCGAGCACCCACCGGATCGACGCGTCGTCTTCCACGAGCCAGACACGGAGCGCGGGCTGGTTTGCGGGGGGAGTTGTGCTGTGCATATACGTGGGATCGACGCTCATGCGTTCTCCGGTAAGGGCAGCAGGATGGTGAACACCGTGCGCCCGGGCTTGCTGTCGAATTCGATGAGTCCGCCGTGGCGCGTCACCAGGTCCTGCGACACGGCGAGGCCGAGGCCCGTGCCGTTCGCGCGGCCCGTGACCAGCGGGAAGAAAATGGTGTCGGCGAGCTCGGGCGGCACTCCCGGCCCGTTGTCCTCCACCGACAGGCTGGCGGCGAGTCTGTGCCGCACGGTGCCGATGTTGACGTTCGCCGCGATGCGCGTGCGTATCACGATGCGGCCGCGCTCCCCTACGGCCAGCAGCGCGTTGCGCGCGATGTTCAGCAGTGCCTGGATGATCTGGTTGGCGTCCACCTCCGCGTTGGGCAGGGAAGGGTCGTAATCACGTTCGACGAGCACGCCGGCGCGCGCCTCGCTGCGCAACAGGCGATACACGTGTTCGCAGATTTCGTGGATGTTGATCGGCGTCTTCTGCGGCGGGCGTGCCGGCCCGATCATCGAGTCGACCAGCGCCGTGAGCCGATCGGCCTCGCTGATGATGACGCCGGTGTATTCGCGGAGGTGCTCGTGCAGCTCGCGCTCGAGTAGTTGGGCGGCGCCGCGCAATCCGCCGAGCGGATTCTTGATCTCGTGCGCGAGCTGCCGGACCATCTGGCGGCTCGAGTCGAGACGCGCCATGAGCTCGTTCTCGCGCGTGATGCGCTGGCGCTGCGTGGCATCGGCGATTTCCAGCAGCAGGTACTTGCGCTCGAACTCGCTGTCGAGCGGCGTCATCGTGATGTCGATCACGCGGCTTTCGCGGCCGAGCGGACCGGTCATCACCGCCATCTCGCGTTCGGACAAGGTCTCGCCGGTTTCGAGTGCGCGCCGCATCAGCGGCTCGAGCGACTCGGCTTCGAGGACCATCGCGAGGAACGGTTTGCCGCGCGCCTGGTTGACGCTCACGGCCAGAAGGTCCTGCGCGGCCACGTTGGCGTACACCACGCACAGGTCCGCATCGAGGACCACGATGCCGGTGGCGAGTGCGCCAATCAGGTCGGCGGGTTCGAAATGCGCGATTGCGGAGGGCAGGAAGCGTTCAACCGCCATGCGGGCCTCCGGCCTGGCATGGCGCGAGTCTCAGCGGATTCGTCAGCCCTTCGGCGGCGGACCCGGCCGCGGCGTGGGACGCGGAATGTTCGGCCGCTGGCGCGTCGGCGAATTCAGGTTCGAGCGCTGTACGTGGAAGGTCGCGCTGGTATTGCAGAGCGGCTTCCCGGAGCGGTCGGTGACGTTCACGCTCGCCGTGTGAGTGCCGCGATCCGGGTACTGCACGGCGGTGCTGGTGGCATTCGATTCGTTTGCCACTTCCGCGCCATCCATCGAAAACTTCACCTGGTCGCCGGGGCGCAACGACGGCGTCAGCTGCACGGCCAGCGTCACTGTGTCGGGATTCTGAAAGGTCTCGTCGGCGCGCGGCGAGATCGCGCATTGGTACTGGAAGCTCGCGGCGTCCAACACCTGCTGCTGCTCGCGCGAGAGCGAGGGATTCGACGAGGTATTCGCCGGCGCGGAATAGGTCTGCGCGGGCTGGATCTCCACGGGCTGGCCGCCGGGCAGCGGGCGATCCGAGTAGGTCTTGCTGCCATCCTTCTCCACGCGCACGTAGGTCGTGGCATGGGCGAGGGCGGAAGCAGCCAGCAGCGAGCCGAATATGGTTAATGCGCGCTTCATGGGGGAGCAGGATAGCCCCTTCGGCTGAACACAGCCAAAACGCGCTGCTCAAAATCGCGGGGCGACGACGCGAACGCGTCGCCGCCCCGTGACTGGTCGTGGCTGAAATGCCGGCGGGCGTGTTCGTCGGGTCAGAACCCGCGTTGCCTGCCGTCAAGGCATTCAGCCGCTGCACGTCGCCTCAGCAGCTGTAGTACATGTCGAGCTCGACCGGGTGAGTCGACATGCGGTAGCGCGTGACTTCCTGCATCTTGAGGCCGATGTAGGCGTCGATCACGTCGTTGGTGAACACACCACCTCGCGTCAGGAACTCGCGATCCTTGTCGAGGTGCTCGAGGGCCATGTCCAGCGAATGGCACACCTGCGGAATGTGCTTCTCCTCCTCCGGCTCGAGGTCGTAGAGGTCCTTGTCCGCCGGCTCGCCCGGGTGGATCTTGTTCTGGATGCCGTCGAGGCCGGCCATCATCATGGCGGCGAACGCGAAGTACGGATTCGCGAGCGAATCCGGGAAGCGCACTTCGATGCGGCGCGCCTTCGGGTTCGACACCCACGGAATGCGGATCGAAGCCGAACGGTTGCGGGCCGAGTACGCCAGCATCACGGGCGCTTCGAAGCCCGGAACGAGACGCTTGTAGCTGTTGGTGCCCGGGTTCGTGAACGCGTTGATGGCCTTGGCGTGCTTGATGATGCCGCCGATGTAATACAGCGCCGTGTCCGAGAGACCACCGTACTTGTCGCCCGCGAACAGCGCCGTGCCGGCCTTTTGCAGCGACTGGTGCACGTGCATGCCCGAGCCGTTGTCACCGACCAGGGGCTTCGGCATGAACGTGGCCGTCTTGCCGTAGCTGTGCGCGACGTTCTGGATGGCGTACTTGAGGATCTGCACTTCGTCGGCCTTCTTCACGAGACCGCCGGCGCCCACGCCGATTTCACACTGTCCGCCGGTGGCCACTTCGTGGTGATGCACCTCGACCTTCATGCCCATCTCGACGAGCGCATCGCACATCGCCGAGCGGATGTCCTGGTACGCGTCGACCGGCGGAACCGGGAAGTAGCCGCCCTTGATGCCGGGGCGATGGCCCTTGTTACCGTCCGGGTAGGCAGTGTTGCTGTTCCAGGCGCCCTGGCCCGAGTCGATGTGATAGGTCGACTCGTTCATGCCGCTGTGCCAGCGCACGCTGTCGAAGATGAAGAATTCGTTCTCGGGTCCGAACAGCGCGCCGTCGGCGATGCCCGTGGACTTGAGATAGGCCTCGGCGCGTTTGCCGAGCGAACGCGGGTCGCGCTCGTAGCCTTGCATGGTGGCCGGCTCGATGATGTCGCAGCGGATGTTGACCGTGGTCTGCTCGAAGAACGGGTCGATCACGGCGGTGGTCGGATCGAGCGAGAGGATCATGTCCGACTCGTTGATGCCCTTCCAACCCGCGATGGACGAGCCGTCGAACATCTTGCCGTCGCGGAACAGGTCTTCATCGACCAGGTGCGCAGGAATGGTGACGTGTTGTTCTTTGCCGCGCGTGTCGGTGAAGCGAAGGTCGGCGTACTTGACCTCCTTGTCCTTGATCAACTTGATTACATCTGCCGGTTTCATTGTTAGGGATCCTCTGCCTCTGGAAGGGGTTTGAGCCTGGGTTGCAATGCATTCGCTGTGCCAGTCAGCGATTCTTTTCAGATCAATGACTTACGCGACTAAAGAGCCTGCCGACGCACATCTTTGGTGCGAGGGCGGCGGATTTTGCGACATTTCGGGTCAGAAAACCGCTCATCAATCGAGCGGCGCACCCGAGCGATGCAAAGAAGAGTGCCCATATAGACGTTTGGGGTGTATAGTCCATTTATGGACTTTCGGAGTGAACCATGAGTCTGAACATTGCGAGCACAGTGCGCCCCACACCCCGTCCTGATCTTGCCGCCGCCGGTGGCGCCGGATTGCGCGCCTTCGTGCGGATTGCCGAAGCCTGGAAGCTCACGATCGCCGAGCAGCTCAAGTTGTTAGGCATCGCGTCGCGCTCCACGTACTTCAAATGGCGCCGGGAGCAGTCCCCGCGGCTGCCGCAAGACACGCTGGAACGGCTCTCCTACCTGCTCGGCATCTACAAGTCGTTGCAGATCCTGCTGCCCGACCCGACCGCCGCCGACGAGTGGGTGCGCCGGCCCAATACCGCGCCGCCGTTCGGCGGCCATTCCGCGCTCGAACGCATGTTGTCCGGCCAGGTCGCGGACCTTTACGTCGTGCGCCAATACCTCGACGCGCAGCGCGGATAACCGCGAACCGCATGCCAGGGATGGCTCCCCATTACACCGTGCGAGCGGTGAGGTTCGCGCCGTGCCATCGCATCGTCGCGAGCCGCCTGCCGACCATTCACCTGTTCGAGCGCGTCGCCGATCCGGCCGACTGGGAAGCGCTTTATATGCTCGAATCGATGACGAATCCGCGACTGCGCGAGCAGGTTGGTGAGCTGTCGCTGGTGCCGGTGGCCGACCGCGTGAGCGGCCCGAATGCCTCGGTGATCATGGCGCCGTTCACCCACCTGTCCCCGCAAGGCACGCGGTTCACGGATGGGCATTTCGGCGCCTATTACGCCGCGGAGTCGATCGAAACCGCCATCGCCGAGACCCGTTTCCATCGCGAGAATTTCCTGCGCGCCACCGCCCAGCCGCCGCTGGAGCTGGAAATGCGCTGTTATCTCGCCGATGTGAACACCGAGCTCAATGACCTGCGCGGCCTGGGCTCGAAGCTCAAGAACGTCTACGACCCGGCCAGTTATGCCGCCTCCCAAAAACTGGGGCGCGAACTGCGAAACGCCGGTTCGAACGGGATCGCCTTCGACAGCGTGCGCCGACCGGGCGGCGAATGCGTGGCCGTGTTCCGGCCGCGGCTGGTGCAGAACGTGCGCCAGAGCGTGCACCTGCGGTATGCCTGGGACGGGACCACGATCGCGCGCGTGTACGAAATGCGGGCGCTGAATCTCTGATGGGCGCCGCTATACTGCGCGCCGGTCAAAAAACGCCTCGAAAATGCCCAAATCCGCCGTCGATAACCCCCGGGTCCAGCCAGAGTTGGGCACGCCGCCCCGTACCTTCCAGGACCTGATCTTCGCCCTGCAAAAATACTGGGCTGACCAGGGCTGCGTGATCCTGCAGCCGTACGACATGGAAATGGGGGCCGGCACGTTCCACACCGCCACCTTCCTGCGCGCCATCGGCCCGGAGCCCTGGTCGGCGGCGTACGTGCAGCCTTCGCGCCGCCCCACCGACGGCCGTTATGGCGACAACCCGTTCCGCCTGCAGCACTACTACCAGTTCCAGGTGGTCATCAAGCCCTCGCCACTCGAGATCCTCGACCTGTACCTCGGCTCGTTGCGCGCGCTCGGCTTCGACACGCTGGTGCACGACGTGCGCTTCGTCGAGGACAACTGGGAGTCGCCCACGCTCGGCGCCTGGGGCCTCGGCTGGGAGGTGTGGCTGAACGGCATGGAAGTCACGCAGTTCACTTACTTCCAGCAGGTGGGTGGTCTCGACTGCCGGCCCGTGACCGGCGAGATCACCTACGGACTCGAGCGTCTCGCGATGTACCTGCAGGGCGTCGAGAGCATCTTCGATATCACCTGGGCCGACGGCCCGCTCGGCAAGGTCACGTATCGCGACGTCTACCATCAGAACGAGGTCGAGCAATCGAAGTACAACTTCGAAGTCGCCGACACCGCGGTGCTGCTGAGGCGCTTCGACGAGCACGAAGCCGAGTTCGCGCGCCTCATCGAGGCCAGGCTGGCACTGCCCGCCTACGAGCAGGTCATGAAGGCCTCGCACACCTTCAACCTGCTGGATGCGCGCAAGGCCATTTCCGTGACCGAGCGCCAGCGCTACATCCTGCGCGTGCGCACCATGGCCCGCGCCGTCGCGCAGGCCTACTACGACAGCCGCGAGGCGCTCGGCTTCCCGATGCTGCCGAAGCAGAAGGGGGTCGCATGAGCGCGCGCGATTTCCTGGTCGAGCTCGGAACCGAAGAGCTGCCGCCGCTCGCGTTGCCGGAGCTGGAGAAATCCTTTGCCGAGGCGCTGCGTGGCGCGCTCGCCGAGGCGGCGCTCGCGCACACCGCCATCCGTTCGTTCGCGACACCGCGGCGGCTGGCGGTGCTGGTGAGCGGCCTGGCACCTGAACAGGCCGCGCAATCCATCAAGCTCAAGGGTCCACCCGTGAGCGCCGCCTTCGGCAAGGACGGCACTCCCACGGCGGCCGCGACCAAGTTCGCGGAGAAATGCGGCGTCGACGTGGGCGCGCTGAAGCGCGTGACCGAAGGCAAGGGCGAGTTCCTGTACTTCGAGGGCAGCAAGGCCGGCCAAACTACCGTGAGCCTGCTGCCGGGCATGGTTCAGCGTGCGCTCGAGCAGCTGCCGATCCCCAAGCGCATGCGCTGGGGCGCGTCGAACGCGGAATTCGTGCGCCCCGTGCACTGGCTCTTGATGCTGTACGGCGGCGAGCTGGTGCCGGCGCGCATCCTCGACACCGATGCCGGCATCGCCACGCGCGGCCACCGGTTCATGGCGCCGCAGGAATTCCCGCTGGTGCAGCCCGCGGAATACGAAGCCACCCTGCGTGAACGCGGCAAGGTGACGGCGGACTTCGCCGCGCGCCGCGCGGCGATTCGCGATCAAGTGACCGCGGTCGGCAAATCCCTCGGTGGCCAGGCGCTCATCGACGACGAATTGCTCGACGAAGTCACCGCGCTGGTCGAATGGCCGAGCGCGCTGGCCGGCGGCTTCGAGGCGCGTTTCCTCGAGCTGCCGCGCGAAGTGCTGATCTCCACGTTGCAGCATCACCAGCGTTATTTCCCGGTGGAGAGCGGCGGCGGGAAACTGCTGGCGCATTTCATCACCGTCGCGAATATCGAAAGCCGCGAGCCCTCGAAGGTGCGCGCCGGCAACGAGCGCGTGGTGCGGCCGCGCCTCTCCGACGCGGCGTTCTTCTGGAGCCAGGATCGCAAGCAGCCGCTGCATGCGCGGCGCGCCGCGCTCGATGCGGTCACGTTCCAGGCCAAGCTCGGATCGATCGGCGACAAGGTGCGCCGCATGGCCACGCTGGCCGGCGAGATCGCCCTGCTCATCGACACCGACGCGACTCAGGCCACGCGTGCCGCAGAGCTGGCCAAGTGCGACCTGCTGACCGCCATGGTGGGCGAATTTCCGGAGCTGCAGGGCATCATGGGCCGGTACTACGCGACGGCTGACGGCGAACCGGCCGACGTGGCCGCCGCCCTCGACGAGCACTACATGCCGCGCGCCGCGGGTGGCGCGCTGCCGGTCACCGGCGCGGGCACGGCCGTGGCGCTGGCCGACAAGCTCGACACGCTGGCCGGCATCTTCGCGATCGGGCAGAAACCCAGCGGCACCAAGGATCCGTTCGGGCTGCGCCGGGCCGCCATCGGCGCGCTGCGCATCCTCATCGAGAAGAAACTCGACATCGACCTGCGCGCGCTCGTGGCCCGCGCCGTGGCGCTGCAGCCCGTGGCGAGCGCCACCGCCTCGAACGAGCTCTGGGACTACATGACCGAGCGCCTGCGCAGTTACTTCATCGATGCCCCGGCGCAGGAAGGTGTCCGCGGCATCAGCACCGAGATGTTCGACGCCGTGCGTGCCAGCGAGCCGAGCTCACCGCTCGACTTCGGCGCGCGGCTCGCCGCACTGAGCCGCTTCCTGGCACTGCCCGAGGCCGCGAGCCTCACGGCCGCCAACAAGCGCATCGCCAACATCCTCAAGAAGGCCGAGGGCGGTGCCGGCGGCATGGTGGATGTCACGTTGCTGCGCGAGAGCGCAGAGAAGTCACTGCACGAGGCGCTGGCCGGCATGATCACCGACGTCGACCGCGCGCTCGCGAAACGCGACTACGCGGCGGCGCTCACGCGGCTCGCCGGGTTGCGCCCCGCCGTGGACGGATTCTTCGATGCCGTGATGGTGAACGCCGAGGATGCCCAGCTGCGCCGCAATCGCCTGGCCCTGCTCGCCGAATTGCGCCGGCAGTTCACCCGCATCGCCGACCTGTCCTGCCTGCCCGGCTGAGCGGTGGCCTAACTACATGCAGATGTTGCGGTCCATCGTGTTCACGCTGTTCATGGCGGTGTGGACCATCGGCTTCGGTTTCATCTACTGCGTGGTGTGCGTGTTCCTGCCGTGGCGCGGGCGCTTCTGGATGGCGGGCATGCTCACCTACCCGGTGTTCTTCGCGCTCAAGGTGATCTGCGGGCTGACGTACACGGTCGAAGGACGCGAGAACCTGCCGGAAGGCAACCACCTCCTGTTCATCAAGCATTCGTCCACCTGGGAAACCTACGGGATCATGATCCTGTTCCCGCCGCTGGTCTGGGTCATGAAGCGCGAGATCTACTGGATCCCGTTCGTCGGCTGGGGCTGCATGCTGGCCAAGTGCATCGCCATCGACCGCAAGGCTGGCACTGCCGCCGTGAACCAGGTGCTGGCGCAGGGCAAGGACCGCATGGAGCGCTACGGCGCGTGGGTGGCGGTGTTCCCGGAAGGCACGCGCATGGCGCCGGGGGAGACGCGGCGCTACGGCTCGAGCGGGACTTTGTTAGCCGCGCAGGAAGGGCGCAAGATCGTTCCCGTGGCGCACAACGCAGGATACTTCTGGCCGCGCCGCGGCCTGCTGAAGAAACGCGGGGTCATCCGCGTGGTCATCGGTCCGCCCATCGACCCCGTCGGCCGCGACGCCCGCGAGGTCAATGAAGAAGTGCAGGCGTGGATCGAGAGCCACGTGGAAATTCCGCGATGATGCGGGGGCGCACGGACAGACTGCATGCCGACGCCAGTGACTATTTTGCGAGCAGTGAGTCGCCGGCCGTGAAGCGGACCGACTTCTACTGGTTGCGACTGGTGGGAACCGGACTCTGGTTCCTGGTGTTCGGCCTGGTGACGTTCGTGCTCGGCTTCGTCGTGTTGCCGATCATCCGGCTACTCACACCCGAGCGCTCGCGACGCCAGCGTCGTTCGCGCGCCGTCCTGGGTGCCGGCATGCGTTCGTTCATCCACGGCGTCAACGACCTGCGTTTCATCGATTTCGAATTCGTCGGCCGCGAAAAACTCGGCCAGCCCGGCCAGCTCATCGTGGCCAACCATCCCACGCTCATCGACGTGTGTTTCCTGCTGGGGTTCACGCCCACGGCCAGCTGCATCGTCAAGGCATCGCATTTCCGCAACCCGATCACGCGCGGCGCCGTGATCGGAGCCGGCTACATTCCCAATGCTCCGACCGAAGACATGATCCATGCCGCCGAAGCCGCGCTCCGGGAAGGCGAAACCTTACTCATGTTCCCTGAGGGAACGCGCACCGTGCCCGGCAAGCCGCTGGCCATGCAGCGCGGCGCGGCCAACGTGGCGCTGCGCGCGGCCCGCGTGCTCACGCCGGTCTACATCAGTTGCGAACCGTCCACGCTGACCAAGAACCTGCCCTGGTACCGCATCCCGCGCAGCCGCCCGAAATGGACGCTGCGCGTCGGCGACGACATCGATCTCGGGGCGTATCGGGACGCGCCACTGCCGATTGCGTCACGACGTTTGCACGCCGACCTCGCAGGCCTTTTCGCCGGGGCGAATACGGTGCGAGACTAGGCCCCAGGTCCTATTGCCATGAAGTCCCGCCAGGAAATTTTCGACATCGTCCGCCGGTCGCTGGTGGAGCTGTTCGAGCTCGAGGAACCCAACGTCGTGCCCGAAGCGCGCTTCGACGACGACCTCGAGATCGACAGCATCGACGCCGTCGACCTGGTGGACCATCTCTCGCGGATCTTCGAACGCCGCGTGAGCCCACGGGATTTCCGCTCCGTGCGGACCGTGAACGACCTGATCGACTGCATCGATCGCCTCCAGACGCAGTGAACCCGTTGAAAGTCACGGGCGTCATCCCCGTGTACAACCACGAGCACGCCGTGCCCGCGGTCGCCGCGAACCTGCGCGCGCACGGGCTGCCCGTGGTGCTGGTGGACGACGGATCCAGCGACGCCTGCCGGATCGCGCTCGAACGCCTGTCCGCCGAAACCGGTGACCCGCTGGTGCGCCTCGCCGTCAATGGCGGCAAGGGCGCGGCCGTGATCGCGGGCCTGCGCCGCGCGCTGGAGCTCGGCTTCACGCATGCGCTGCAGGTGGATGCGGACGGCCAGCACGACCTGCGCGACGTGCCGAAATTCCTGGCGGCGGCACGCGCCGAGCCCGACGCCGTGATCTGCGGCCGGCCGCTGTTCGATGAATCGATCCCCAAGGTGCGCTTCATTTCCCGCTACATCACGCACGTGCTGGTGTGGCTGCAGACCCTGTCCACGAGCCGGGTGCGCGATTCCATGTGCGGTTTCCGGCTCTACCCGGTGAAAACCGTGCTCCAGGTGGTCGACCAGGACGGTGTCGGCCGGCGCATGGACTTCGATGTGGAACTGCTCGTGAAGCTGGTCTGGCGCGGTCGCACGCTGCGCTGGATCGATACCCGGGTCTCCTACCCTACCGATGGCATCTCGCACTTCCGCATGCTGTACGACAACCTGCGGCTGGCCGGCATGCACGTGCGGCTGGTGCTCGGCATGCTCTGGCGCGCGCCGCTGTTGGTTTGGCGCCGCATGCGACATTGGGCCCCTCCGCCACCGTAGAATCCGCCCGCATGCGGAAACACTCGGCCATCAGCGCGCAGATCAGTTGTGAAGTCGCGTTTGCGGACGTCGATCTCGCGCAGGTGGTCTGGCACGGGCACTACCTGCGGTACCTCGAGAACGCCCGCTGGGCGCTGATGCGCCTGATCGGGTTCGATCTGCAGGACATGATCGATTCCGGATACCTCTGGCCCATCGTCGACCTCCACGTGAAGTACGTGCGCGCCGCGCGCTTCGGTGACCGGCTGCGCGTGCGCGCCTCGCTCGTGGAATGGGAGCAACGGCTGGCCATCAATTACCTGGTGACCGATCTCGCCGATGGCGCGCGCGTGGTCCGCGCGCAGACGGTGCAAGTGGCGGTGCGGCCACCGGAGAACGAGCTGCTGTTCGTGATGCCTGAATGCCTGACCGGCCGCGTGGCCCAGTACCTGCGCTCGCATGCCCAGGACGAGGTGCCCGCTTGAGCGTGGACCAGAACCGCAGCGTGCTCGTGACGGGCTCGAGCCGCGGCATCGGCCGCGCCATCGCGCTGCGCCTGGCGCGCGACGGATACGACATCGTGGTGCATTACCATTCGCGCCGCGACGCGGCGGAGCAGGTGGCCGGTGAGATCCAGCAGCTCGGCCGCGCGACCCGGCTGCTGCAATTCGACGTCGCGCAGCGGACCGAGGCCGCGGGCGCACTGACCGCCGACATGGAGACGCACGGCGCCTACTACGGCGTGGTGTGCAATGCCGGCATCGCGCGCGACGCCGCGTTCCCCGCGATGAGCGGTGAAGACTGGGACGCGGTCGTGCGCACCAACCTCGACTCCTTTTATAACGTGCTGCAGCCGGTGGTCATGCCCATGGTGCGGCGGCGTGCGCCGGGTCGCATCGTCACGCTGGCCTCCGTGTCCGGCCTGGTTGGCAATCGCGGGCAGGCCAACTACTCGGCCGCCAAGGGCGGCATCATCGCGGCCAGCAAGGCGCTGGCCGTGGAGCTCGCGAAACGCGAGATCACCGTGAACTGCGTGGCGCCGGGCCTCATCGACACGGACATGGTCGATGCCAACACGCCGATGGAGAAGATCCTGGAAGTGATTCCGATGCAAAGGATTGGCAAACCCGAGGAAGTCGCGGCCGCCGTGAGTTTCCTGATGTCGAGCGACGCCGCGTACGTCACGCGCCAGGTCATCTCCGTGAATGGAGGGCTCTGCTGATGCGTCGCGTGGTGGTCACGGGCATGGGTGGCGTCTCGGCACTCGGCACCGACTGGGACAGCATCGAAGCCGCGTTCCGCGCCGGCAAGAGCGCCGTGCGCTACATGACGGAATGGGATCGCTACGTCGACATGGGCACGCGCCTCGCGGCGCCCTGCGACGGCTTCGAAGTGCCCGAACAATGGACGCGCAAGCAGGTTCGCGGCATGGGTCGCGTATCGCGCCTCGCGGTGCGCGCGGCGGAGCTGACCATGGCGAATGCCGGCCTCACGGGCAGCGAGCTCGTCTCCGACGGCAGCATGGGCGTGGCCTGCGGCTCGTGCATCGGCAGCACCGCGGACCTGCTCGACTTCGCGCAGATGCTGATCCATGGCGATGGCCGCCAGGTGAACGCGAACTCTTACATCCGGATGATGCCGCACACCGCCGCGGCCAACATCGGCATCTTCTTCGGCATGAAGGGCCGCGTGATTCCCACGAACAGCGCCTGCACGTCGGGCAGCCAGGCCATCGGTTATGCGTATGAAGCCATCCTGCATGGCTCGCAGACGCGCATGCTCGCGGGCGGTGCCGAGGAGCTCTGCCCCACGCAGGCCAAGGCCTTCGACACCTTGTATGCCACCAGCCGTCGCAACGACGAGCCGAAACGCTCGCCGCGTCCCTACGACGCCGAGCGCGACGGACTCGTGGTCGGCGAAGGCGGCGCATTCCTGGTGCTCGAGGAGCTCGAAGCCGCGCGCGCGCGCGGCGCGAAGATCCACGCCGAGATCATCGGCTACTCGACCAACAGCGATGGCACGCACGTGACGCGTCCCGAAGAGAACACCATGCGCATCGTCATGGAGAACGCGCTCAAGACCGCGCGCATCACGGCCGACCAGGTCGACTACGTGAACGGCCACGGCACCGCGACCATGCATGGCGACCAGGCCGAGTCGCGCGCCACCAGCGCCGTGTTCGGCCCCGACATGCCGATCAGCTCGCAGAAGAGTTTCCTCGGGCACACGCTCGGCGCCTGCGGCGCGCTCGAAGCCTGGTTCAGCATCGAGATGATGAACCGGCGCTGGTTCCCGCCCACGCTGAATCTCGAGCAGGTCGACCCGGAATGCGCCCCGCTGGATTACATCCGCCGCGAGCCCCGCGAGATCGAGGCCGACATCGTGGTGTCCAACAACTTCGCCTTCGGTGGCATCAATACGTCGCTGGTGCTGAAGCGCTTCGCATGAGCGTGGAGCAGGACGCGCTGGTCTGGCGCGGCGCCATGCCGCTGGCGCGCGAGACCTCGTTGCGCGAGGCCGCGGCCATCGCCGCCCGGCTGCCCGCCCATGAATACCTGGTGAATCTCTGCGAGCAGCGCGAATGTTTCGTGCTGGCCTTCGCGGCCGCCGTGATGGCCGGACGTACGCAGCTCATGCCGTCGGCGCGCGGCGAGACGGCGCTCGCCGAGCTGCGGGCCGAGTACCCCGATTCCGCGACCATCACCGACGACGACGTACGGCGACTGCGTGCCGGCCCGGCACCGTCCGGTGCCATCCCGTCTCTGGTTCCGGCCGACGAAGACCGGCTGGTGATGATCGGTTTCACCTCGGGCAGCACCGGCAAGTCGCAGGCGCACGCCAAACGCTGGCGCGCGCTCGCGAACAGCGCGCGCCTGAATTCCGCCGCGATCCGCGCGGCGTTGGGACTTGATGCCGATGCGCCGATCTCCGTGATCGGCACGGTGCCCGCGCACCACATGTATGGCATCGAGCTCACGGTGCTGCTGCCGTTGTTCGCCAACATGAGTGTGCACGCCGACAGGCCGCTGTTCCCGGCCGACGTCGCCGCGGTTCTCGCGCAGCCGGCGCGGCCGCGCCTGCTCGTGAGCACGCCCCTGCACCTGCGCGCACTGGCCGAATCCGGCCTCGAGTTTCCGGCCATCGATCTGATCGTCAGCGCCACCGCGCCGCTCGATCCCGCGCTGGCGAAACTCGTGGAGTCGCGCTTGCGCGCGCCGCTGCTCGAGATGTTCGGCTCCACCGAGACCTGCGTGTTCGCCACGCGCCGCACCGCGCAGCAGGACGTGTGGAAG
>DATEII010000184.1:0-15754 GCA_035279135.1 Steroidobacteraceae bacterium | reverse complement strand
CACCGTGTAAAACCGTCCTCGCCTTGGCGCTTGAGTTTACGGCGCGTCATAGCGGCACACTTCTCGGGCTTCGGATTTTCACGTCGCGTGCACGGACCGAGGCGCCGGAGCTGAAGCCCGATCCGATGATCGGCTAACGTGTATCAGGAGAGGTGGCTATTCTTGTCTAGCGCCGTCGGTCGGCGACGATTCGAGGGAGACGATCACGGGGAACGATTGTTTGAGAACTCCAAATCGCGCCCCCGCTACCAACTCCACCAGACCTGCTGCTCCGGATATCCGCGTTCTGCGGGTTCGACTCGACTAGCATGTCGCTCCGGTGAAGCTGGGAGTCTTGCATGCGCTACGTTTCGATCGCCCTGTTGCTCGTGGCCTCGACGGCTGGCGCGGCGAGCTGGCAACAGATCGCCGAGCTCGATTCGAAAGGCGGCGCACTGCTCATCGATTCCGCGAGCATCACCGAAGTGAAGGGGTTCCGCGGCGCGTGGTTCAAGTCGGTGTACGCGTCCGACCAGCCCGTTCCGGCCGAATACCAGGCCGTGATTCGCGATGCCCAGTCCTTCCGCTGGGTGCAAAGCATGAGCTTCTTCAACTGCCCGCAACGAACCAGCGCGGTCGCACAGTACCGCTGGTACGGCGCCGATGACAAAAGTGTGGGCCACCTTCAGCTCGAGCAGTTGGCCTTCGAGAAGGTTGCAGCGGGAACCCGCGACGAGCAGATGCTCGAAGCCGTGTGCGAGGCGGAAGCCGTCAAGCCGCGCGAACCGTTCGAGGAGCAGGCGAAGATGTCGCGGCCGGTGAACCCGGACGACTACTACCCGGCCAGCTCCATTCGCCGGGGAGAGCAGGGCTCGCCGGTCGTGCGAGTCTGCGTCGGTCCCGATGGCAAGCCGCTGCGGGAGCCCGAGATCACGGAGTCATCCGGATTCCCGGACCTGGATTACGGCGCGTTGCGCGCCGCGAAAGCCACGCGCTACAGCGCGGGCATGCGCAACGGCACGGCGCTCCCCGAGTCCTGCATCACGTTCAAGATCAAGTACGCGCTGAGGTAGAACCCGCCAGCTTCCTCGGGTAATTGCGCCGGCCCGCGCATGGCACCTTGGGGCAATACCGTTCCGCCATCGCGCTCCTAATATCGCGCCATGAAGCTCGCGCTGGCGCTGTGTGCGGTCGCGCTCGCCGGTTGCGCCAGCGTGGGCCCACCTACCGTGGCGCGCGACCGCTTCGACTACGTCGAAGCCATCTCGGACTCCTGGAAGCGGCAGATGCTGCTCAACCTGCTCAAGGTGCGCTACGCCGACGCACCCGTGTTCCTCGACGTGACCTCGGTGATCAGCTCTTACGAGTTCAAGGGCGAGGCGGGGATCTTCGGGCAGCAGGCGCCGGAGGGGCGCGCCGGCGACAGCTTCGCCGGCGCCAGCGTCAATGGTTCGTTCACCGACCGGCCGACGATCACGTATGCGCCGCTCTCCAGCGACAAGTTCGCCAAGAGCCTGATGGCGCCGATCCCGATCTCAGGGATCGTGCTGCTGGTGCAGGCGGGTTACCCGGCCGACATCGTGCTGCGCATCTGCGCGAACGCCGTCAACGGCATCAACAACAGCTACGGCGGACGCGGCGAAGACCGCGGCGACGCGCGTTACCAGGAGCTGATGGAGCTCATGCGCCACGCCCAGGACGACGGCGTGCTCGGCATGTATTCGAAGAAGGTGGACGATCAGGTGCAGGTGCGGATGTTCCTGCGCGGTCCGGCGGAAAAGCTCGTGCGTTACCAGCGCATCGGCGAGCTGCTCGGCCTGGACCGCCGCCTCGACGAATACCACCTGGTGTACGGCGCGCAGCCCTCGCAGCCGGGCGAGATCGCGATCCAGAGCCGTTCGATGATGCAGGTGCTCGTGGACTTCGGTTCCTACATCGACGTGCCGCCGCGCGACGTCGACGAGGGCCGGGTGTACGTGCCGAAGCGCAGCGCCGAGACGCAGCGCCTGTTCCCACCGATGCTGCGCGTAGGCTGGGCGGCCAAACTACCCGCGGACGCGCACGTTGGCGTGAGATACCGCGGCGTGTGGTTCTGGATCGACGACCGCGATCACCGGTCGAAGGCCGCGTTCAATTTCCTGATGCTGCTGTTCTCGCTGACCGAGACCGGCAGTACGCAGTCGGCACCGCTCGTCACCGTGCCCGCGCGCTGACATCCGGGCCTAACCACCGCAGCGCAGGATGATCCATGCTTAGGGCTTAGTCCTACAGCGCCGCCTCGTGGACCTTTGGTCCAATGGATGCGGATCGGCGCGCTGCTATTTTTCGCGGCGATCTCCGGACCACTGCAGCCAAGGAGAGGCCTGCCATGTCGAATCCCAAGCGTTCGAAGCTGTTTACCCGGTCCGCGCTCGCGATCGCGGTGGCCACGGCGTCCGCCGGCGCCTACGCCGCCGACGAAGTGGACATGTGGTACGTGAATCCACAGGCGGGTTACTCGATCCTCGACAGCTCACGCGGCGTCGATGACGACTTCCACTATGGGTTCGGCTTCGGTTACCACGCGTCGCGCTTCTTCAGCCTGGAGTTCAACGGCCTGTTCGGCGACTTCGAGGGTGACGGCGGCCGCACGCTGCACCAGACCGCGTATTCGCTCGATGGGCTGTTCGTATTCAACCGCGAAAGCAACATCTCGCCATACATCAGCCTGGGCGCCGGCCACCTGCAGAACAATTTCGATGGCGACGACTGGGCGGGGCCGATGGCCCAGGTTGGTCTCGGAGTCATGCTGGACGCGGGCAGCGACAACTTCGTGTTCCAGTTCCGGCCCGAAGTGAAGTACCGCCACGACTGGCCCAACAGCCCGCATGGCGAATCCGATGCCGGTGACATCCTCATCAACCTCGGCTTCGTGTTCAATTTCGGCGAGGGCAAATCGGCGCCCATGCCCGTAGCGCAGACTCCACCGCCTCCGCCGCCGCCGCCCCCACCACCACCGCCGCCTCCGCCTCCGGCCGATTCCGATGGCGACGGTGTACCTGATCCATCGGATCGCTGTGCCGACACGCCGCGTGGCACGCAGGTCGATGAAAGGGGCTGCCCGCGCGAGCCTGTGATCTTGCGGGGCGTGGAGTTCGCGACCAACTCGGCCACCCTGACCGCGAGCTCCCGACCGGTACTCGACGACGTCGCGGATGATCTGAAAAAACATCCGCGGCTGAAGGTCGAACTGCAGGGCCACACGGACAGCCGCGGCACCGACGCATACAACCTCGATCTCTCGCAGCGGCGGGCCGACTCCGTGCGTGACTACCTGATCGCGCAGGGAGTCAGCGGGCTGCAGCTCGTCTCCAAGGGATACGGGGAATCGGAGCCCATTGCGGACAACAACACCGACAAGGGCCGCCTCGAAAATCGCCGCGTGGTCATGCGTGTGCTCGAGAATCCGGCCAATGCGGAGGTCGAGGGCGAGGCGCGCTGACCGGAAATAAGTCCCGGAAACCGGGCAAACCACCGCCCGTGGTTACGCCACGGGCGGTGGCGCCTCTATCATCCATTCCCCGGCATCCGCGGGAGGGCAGATGGGAGAGGTCACTCAGCTGCTGGAAGATGCACGCCAGGGCGACAAGGGCGCCATGGAGCGTCTCTACGCGCGCGTCTATTCCGAGCTCAGCGTCATCGCGAAATCGCAATTGGCGAGGCAGTCGCCGCTGACGCTGATCGATGCGCCCGCGCTGATCAACGAGGTGTACCTGAAGCTTTCCCGGCAGGACTCGCTGCCGGGGCATGATCGCGGCACCTTTCTCGGCTACGCCGCGCGCGCCATGCGCAGCATCATCATCGACTACGTGCGGGCGCGTGGTGCCGAGCGCCGCGGCGGCGACCAATTGCGGGTTACGCTGGCCACGGACATCGAGAAGAAGGAATTCACCGAGCTCGGTTTCGAGGATTTGAGCTCGGAGCTGGAATCCCTGCAGCGGATCGACGAGCGCGCCTACCGCGTGGTCGAGCTGCGTTTCTTCGGCGGCATGGAAATCGAGGAGATCGCGACTTTCCTCGACACATCGCCCGCGACGGTCAAGCGCGACTGGACCAAGGCGCGCATGTTCCTGCGCCACCGGCTGGCCAACGCGGCACCGACATGAGCGACACGTCCGGCGAACGACTGCTGCAGGAGGCGATGTCGCAGCTCGACGAACTGCTCGACAAGTCTCGCGCCGAACGTAATACCATCCTCGGCACGCTCGCGTCCTCCCGCCCCGAGCTGCATTCGCTCGTGGTGGGCCTGCTCGAACAGGAAGAGTCCGTGCAACGGGGTTTCATGGAGCCCGGCCTCAGTCCTGCCGACGCTCGGCAACTGCGCATCGATTCGCGCCTGGGTCCGTACCGCATCGCGCGGTTGTTAGGCGAGGGTGGCATGGGCGAGGTGTGGCTCGCGAGCCGTGACGACGGTCTGTACGAGGGCGAGGTCGCCATCAAGACGTTGCACCCGTATTTCGCGGGTGGCGCGCTGCGCGAGCGGTTCCTGCGCGAAGCGCGTGTGCTCGGCAGGCTCGCGCACGTCAACATCGCGCGACTGCTCGACGCGGGCATCCACGAGGGCGTCGTCTTCCTGGTACTCGAATACGTGCCGGGGCGACCACTCGATGCGGCCTGTGATGCCGACAAGCTCGACGTGCACGCGCGCCTGCGGATCTTCATGCAGTTGTGCGCCGGCGTCGCGCATGCGCACTCGAGCCTGGTGGTCCATCGCGACATCAAGCCCGGCAACGTGCTGTTGACCGCGGAAGGCGTACCTAAGCTGCTGGACTTCGGCATCGCCAACTTCTACGAGCCCGATGCCGGTTTGGCGTCCGACCTCACGCGGCTCACGGGCCGCATCTTCACACCCGAATACGCTGCGCCGGAACAGGTGCTGGGGCAGGAGATCACGACGGCCACCGACGTGTACTCGCTCGGCGTGTTGCTGTACGTGCTGCTCGCCGGCCGGCTGCCGTACACGCGGCACGAACGGGATCGGTCGCGTTGGGAGCAGCTCGTGCTCCACGAGGAACCGCAGCGGCTGGTGCGCGCGCTGGATACGGGCGAACAGGCCCCGCTGGAAATCGCGGCGAACCGATCCATGCCCCTGGCGCGGCTGCGGCGTGAGCTGGCCGGTGATCTCGAGAACATCGTGCAGCGCGCGCTCAGGAAGCGACCCGAAGAACGATACGCCACGGTGGCCGCGTTAGCCGATGACGTGCGCCGCTACCTCGGGGGCGAGCCGGTGCTCGCACGTGCGGATTCGCCCTGGTACCGGCTGCGAAAATTCGCGCAACGCAACCGGCTTGCGGTCGGCGCAGCCGCCGCGGTCTTGTGCGCGCTCGGAATCGGCCTCGCGGTCTCGCTGTGGCAGCTGCAGGTGGCGCGCGCCGAGCGGCAACGAGCCGAAGAATCCAAGGAATTCATCGCGTCGATCTTCCGCTCCGCCGACCCGTACTACACGGGCAAGGAGTCCATGAGCGCGGCCGACTTGTTGAACCTCGCGCGGCAACGCATCGACCTGGAGCTCACCTCGCAGCCTCAGAATGCCGTGGAGTTGCTGACGCTCGTCGGTGAAAGCCAATTGAACGTTCGCCAGACCGAAGCCGCCAGGGCAACCCTCGTGAAGGCCATCCAGATGGCCGAACACCTGCAGCCGCCCGATGCGGTACTGCTCGCGGAGGCGCGCGCGCGGCTGGCGGTGCTCGCGTCGGAGCAGGGCGACTGGGCCCAGGTGCGTGCGCTCGCGGCGCAGGCTTTGCCCGTGCTGCGGGCCCATCAGCCCGACACCGGCCGCGTGCTCAACGAGATGCTGGTTTCGCTGGGCTACGCCGAGTCCGACGAAGGCAATGCGGCCGCTGCGATCGCCCTCGGCCGGGAAGCCGTTGCCGCGGTGAGCGCGGCGCTCGGAGCCGCTCACTCGGAAACCGTGTCCAGCCGCAGCCACCTGGCCACGTTTCTGCAGCACGGCGGGCGTCTCGAAGAGGCGCGGGCGGTCGCCGCGCAGGTGTTGGACGACGCCCGTGCGCTGGTGTCATCGGGTACGCGCAACGCCGTGGTGATCCAGGCGGAGGCGCGGTACGGAAGCGTGCTGCTCGAGATGGGCGAGCCGCGGGAGGCCATCACGCATCTCACGGCGGCGAATGAGCTCGCGGCGCAGCTGTACCAGGCGGACAATTCGCAGCGGTATCTCTGGCTCGGTGAGCTGGCGCGCGCGCAGGCGCGGCTCGGGGACTTCAAGTCGCTGCTCGAGACGCGGCGCCTGTCGTACGAGGGATCCGAGGAGGGCGTCCTCAAGGCCCGCAAGCTGACCAACTACGCGCGCGCCATGTTCGCGGCGCGGCGCATTCCCGAAGCGATCGACCTGCTGCGACACGCCGTGGAGCTCGAAAAGCAGTACGACACGGGCAAAGGTTCGTGGCTCGCGCTGGCACAGTCGGATCTTGGCGCCGCGCTCGCCTCGAGCGGCCGGTTCGAGGAGGCCGATCGACTGCTGCAGGCGACCTTGCCACTCGCGAAGGAGTCCTCCAGGGAAGGCAGCCTCGCCTCGACCTGGAACTCGATCGGACTCTCGCGGCAGCTGCAGTCACGATGGGTCGAAGGTGAGCGCGCGTTTCGCGAAGCGTTGGCGGCCACGCGCGAGGCGGACTCCAACCAGCAGTATCGCGCCGAGGCCCTGCTCGGCATCGGCGTCGCGCGGCTCGAGCTCGGCCAGGCCTCGGAGGCGGAGCGTTGGCTGCGGCAAGCGGACGAATCCGCGCGCAAGACCTTCCTCGGCATGATGCCGCTGCGCGCCGACATCATGCTGGCTCTCGGTCGAGCGCTGCTGGCGCAGCAGAAGGTGACGGAAGCGAACGAAGCCTTCGTCGTCGCGAACGCCTACTGGCGGGACTATGACCCCGCGCATCCCTGCGCGAGCACCGCGGCGCACTGGCTGCGGCAGGGCCGCCTGGCCGCGAAACTCTAGCGGCTCAGGCGCGCACGATGCGCCGCAGGAACGAGCGCAGGTCCGCGACTTCCTGTTCGCACAGCGAATGTGGCATCGGGTAGCCGTGCCACTCGATTTTGAAACCCGCCGTCTCGAGCAGCTGGCGCGATTCTTCGCCGAGCACGTAAGGCACCACCGGATCCTGCGTGCCATGCGCCATGAACATGGGTGTGGCCAGGTTCGCCGCGTTGCGGCATTTCGCGAGCTCGCGCGACAGCGGTAGATAGCAGGACAGCGCGATCACACCGGCGAACCTGTCGGGGTGCCGCGTCGCGAGATGCAGCGCCATGGCACCGCCCTGCGAAAACCCGGCCAGCAGGATGTGGTCGCTGGTGATGCCTCGTGCATGCTCGCGGTGGATGAGGCCGCCGATGGAATCGGCCGACTCGCCGATGCCCTTGAAGTCTTCGGCCGAGCGCCGGTCGATGCCGATGATGTCGTACCAGGCGCGCATCTGGTACCCGTTGTTGATCGTGACGGGCCGCACCGGCGCATGCGGGAACACGAAGCGCAGCGCCGGCAATCCTGGCTCCAGCAACTCCGGCACCAGCGGCTCGAAATCGTGGCCGTCGGCGCCCAGGCCGTGCAACCAGATGATGGTGAAGGTGGGATCGGGTCCGGTTTCGACGGTAACGGTTTCCAGCGCTTTCAAACAATCGTCTCCGAGATGGTGGCGGCCGTGAGATTCGCGGCCCACATCAGGGAATCGACCACTTCACGCACGCCGGGTAGATAGGTGTACGACACCCAGAACAGCAACACGACGAAACCGATCCACATGAGGCCGTGAAAGGCACCCAGGCCGGGGTGATAGCCGGCCGCCTGCTGTCCGCCGTGACGGATCATGCGCACCGGCGTCGAGATGGCGATGTACAGCAGGGCCAGTGCGACGATCCCGGCCCAGATAGGCATGCCATCCGGGAGGCCCCAGCCGAAGATGGTGTGCTGGGTGATCAGCGAGAACAGCGTGAGCACGAAGGCCACGGCGAGGGCCGCGCTCACAAGCGCAGCGATCGGCAGGAATACCATGCCAATGCCCCGCGCCGAGCTCGCGATGATGGGCTGAGCCTGCGCCGTCGCTACCCGCAGCTGCTCATTCATGTGCCGGAACTGACGGTTGAAGTGCCGCTGCTGGCGGCGCCATTCACGGCGCCAGCGGTACTTCTCGCCGAATTCCTCAAAGTTTTTTTTTGCGCGACTGATGAGCTCTTCGGTGTTGAAGGGCATGCCGAAGGCCGCGGCGCGATCCTCGGGCGTGTGCGCCACGGGCACCACGAACATCAGCACCAGGTAGGTCACGAACCACAGGCCCGAGCTGAAGATGGTCAGCAGCACGAACGCGAGGCGCACCCAGGTCACGTCGATGTTGAGGTAGGCGGCGATCCCGTTGCAGACGCCCATCCACATCGCGCCCTCGCGGATCTGGAAGAGCCGCTTGCGCGGCGGCGGGCCGCCCGAATGGGTTCCCGCGCTCGCGCCGGTCCCGGCCTCGCCGCTGGCGCCGGCGGCCCTCTCGTCGGCGGACTCGACCGGCCCCATCTCCAGGATGATGCGATCGACTTCCGCGTTGCTGACCACGGTCTTGTGCGGGCCGAGCACGGCGCGGCATTTCTCGCCGATGGCCTGCTCGAGATCCGCCATGACTTCGGTGCGATCCGGGCTGTCCTGCAGGCGCGATTCGGCGCGTTCGAGGTAAGACCGCAGCTGGTTGTAGCCCGGCTCTTCGAGCTGGTAGGCGATGCCGTTGAGGCTGATGGTGACTACTTTCTGCATGGCTTAATTCCCTAGATCGGCGAGAGTTTTGTTCAGGTTTTTCCAGTATTCGTTCAGCGTCGTCAGTTGCGAACGGCCCTTCGGCGTGAGCTTGTAGTACTTGCGGGGAGGGCCGGCTTCCGACTCCTGCCACTCGTAGTCCACGAGTTCCTCGCGCCGCAGCTTGCTGAGGAGGGGATACAGCGTCCCTTCCTGGGTCGCGAATTCGGTGGGTCCCAGCAACTTGAGCATGTCGGCGACATAGACCTTGTCGCCCGCCACGATCTTGAGGATCACGAATTCGAGCAGCCCTTTGCGGATCGGTAAAAGCTTTTCGGTGGTTTCCATGGTTTGAACAGCTACCTTGGGTGCGCAAGGTACTCGGCTGAGACATGGCTGTCAACACTGGATTTCCTGCCGTACAATCCGCGCCCTCGGATGGGTAGGGCGGTTTGGCCGCGGTACTTCCCGACGCGATGTTGAAGCCCCGCTGGGGCTTTAGTTTTTTTGGGGCTGGCCTCATCTAGGGTGACCGGCGACGTTGTGGAGGGCCTTTGGGGCCCTTTTTTGTTGGAGGGCGAGTGGATACGGCAGTGCACGACCGTCTCATCGCCCGTTTCGAGCCTGAATTGCAGGGCCTGGGCTACGAGCTCGTGGAAGTGGAGTTCGCGCCGGGTCCGGGTGGCGGCACGTTGCGCTTCTACATCGACAAGCCCCAGACAGAGGCGGGCATCGATGCCGAAGATTGCGCGACGGTCAGCCACGCGTTGCTGGATTCGATTGAAGCGGATGATCCGCTCCCGGGTGATTACTCGATTGAAGTGTCTTCGCCGGGCCTGGACCGCGTGTTGCGCACGCCGGAGCACTTCGCGCGCTTCGTCGACAGCCGCGTGAAGGTGGAGCTTTCGGTGCCGCGCGAGGGCCGCAAGCGATATACGGGGATGTTGCGCCGTGCGGACGGCGAGAGCATCGAGATGGACGTGGACAATTTTTCGGTGAGCATAAGGCTCGCCGAGATCAGCAGGGCCAGGTTGGCCCCTTTGTGAGTAGGTAGCTAGACCATGAATAAAGAAATCCTGTTGGTGGTTGACGCCGTCTCGAACGAGAAGAGCGTCGACAAGGAGATCATCTTCGGCGCGCTCGAAGCCGCGCTGGCGTCGGCTACCCGCAAGAAACACGGCGAGGAATGGGACGTGCGCGTCTCCATCAATCGCAAGACCGGCGACTACGACACGTTCCGCCGCTGGAAGGTGTTCGCCGACGACTCGCGCGAGATGGAAGTGCCGCAGCGCGAACTGCGCCTCGAGGATGCGCTCGACCTGGACAAGGCCGCGGAAGTCGGCGGCTACGTCGAGCAGCCCATGGAATCGGTGGCCTTCGGCCGCATCGCCGCGCAGCAGGCCAAGCAGGTCATCGTGCAGAAGGTGCGCGAGGCCGAGCGTTCGCAGGTTGTCGAGGCGTACAAGGATCGCGTCGGCCAGCTGGTCTCGGGCGTGGTCAAGCGCGTGGACCGGAACGGCATCTACGTGGATCTCGGCGGCAACGCCGAGGGTTTCGTGCCGCGCACCGACATGATTCCGCGCGAGATCGTGAAGAGCCAGGACCGCATCAAGGCGCTGCTCAAGGAAGTGAAGAGTGCGGTGGAGACGCAGCGCGGGCCGCTGCTGTTCCTGTCGCGCACCGACCGCAATTTCCTCATCGAGCTGTTCAAGCTCGAGGTGCCGGAGGTAGGCCAGGGCCTGATCCAGATCCTCGGCGCCGCGCGTGATCCGGGCGTGCGCGCCAAGATCGCGGTCAAGAGCCTCGAGCCGCGCGTCGACCCGGTCGGCGCGTGCGTGGGCATGCGCGGTTCGCGCGTGCAGGCCGTGTCGAACGAGATCGCCGGCGAGCGCGTCGACATCATCCCGCACGACGAGAACCCGGCGCAGTTCGTCATCAACTCGATGTCGCCGGCCGAAGTGCTGTCGATCGTGGTGGACGAGGACTCGCATTCGATGGACATCGCGGTCGCCGAGGACAAGCTGTCGCAGGCGATCGGCCGCGGCGGCCAGAACATCCGCCTCGCCAGCCAGCTCACGGGCTGGGACCTGAACGTCATGACCGAGTCGGACGCCGAGGCGAAGAGCGAGACCGAGGCCAAGGCCCTGGTCGAGGTCTTCATGAAGCAGCTCGACGTCGACGAGGACGTGGCCACCATCCTGGTGCAGGAAGGTTTCTCGACGGTCGAGGAAGTGGCCTATCTACCGCAGTCCGAGCTCGCCAACATCGAGGAGTTCGACGACGAGATGGTCAAGGAGCTGCGCAACCGCGCGCGCGACGTGCTGCTGACGCAGGCGATCGCGAGCGAGGAGACGCTCGAGGCCGGCATGCCGGCCGATGACCTGTTGCTGCTCGAGGGCATGAAGCCCGACCTGGCACTGGCGCTGGCACGCCGCGGCGTGCGCACGCGCGAGGACCTGGCCGACCAGGCGGTCGATGATTTGCTGGATATCGAGGGTTTGACGTCCGAAGAGGCCGGCAAGCTCATCATGAAGGCGCGCGAGATCTGGTTCGAGGCCGGGCGCGCCTGAGGAGATTGAATGTCTGACGTTACCGTTGCGCAATTTGCCGAAGTCCTGAAGGTACCGGTCGACCGGCTGCTGGTGCAGCTGGAGTCCGCGGGTATCCAGGTCTCGGGACCGCAGGCGCTCATCAGCGACGAGGCCAAGCTCGAGCTGCTCACGCACCTGCGACGCTCGCACGGCGGCAGTGAACCGACCAGCAAGAGCCAGCTGGGTGTGTCCGCACCCCGCAAGATCACGCTGGCACGCAAGACGCAGAGCGAGCTCAAGCAGGCGAGCACCCAGGGCCGCGCACGCACGGTCAACGTCGAGGTGCGCCACAAGAAGACCTACATCAAGCGCGACGTCCTCGAAGAGCAGAACAAGCAGCTGCAGGACGAGGTCGATCACAAGCGCAAGGAACAGGAAGCCGCCGAAGCTGCCGAGCGCGAGCGCGCCGAAGCCGCGCGCCGCGAGAGCGAGCGCATGGAGGCGGAGAACCGCCGCCGTATCGAAGACGAAGCCACGCGCAAGCGCCAGGCCGAAGAGGCGCGCAAGGCGCAGGAAGAAGCCAAGGCCAAGCAGGAACAGGAAGCGCAGCGGCGCGCCGCGGCCGAAGCCGCTGCGGCCCATGCGCAGCCCGCGCGCCCGGAGCGTCACGCCCCGACGAAGGCGCCGGCCGCTCCCGCGACGGAGGCCAACAAGGACGCCACGCGTTACGGCCGCCAGGAACTGCACGTCGCCGGCGACGTGAGCTCGCGCTACAAGAAGAAGAAGCGCGTGCGTGAACGCACGGGCTCGAGCAGCGTGAGCTCGGAGACGAAGCACGCGTTCGAGATGCCGACCGCGCCGGTCAAGCGCGAAGTCACCATCGGCGAGACCATCACGCCGCAGGAAATCGCCTCGAAGATGGCCGTGAAGGCCACTGAAGTCATCAAGACCATGATGAACATGGGCGTGATGGCCACGATCAACCAGCCGATCGACCAGGACACCGCGATCCTGATCGTCGAAGAAATGGGCCACACCGCGAAGGCGCTCAAGGCCGACCAGGTCGAAGAGGACCTGCAGGGCGAGCACGTGCCCGAGCACGATCATCCGCGTCCGCCCGTGGTCACCATCATGGGCCACGTCGACCACGGCAAGACTTCGCTGCTCGACTACATCCGCCGCACCAAGGTCGCGGCGGGCGAGGCCGGCGGCATCACGCAGCACATCGGTGCATACCACGTGGAAACGCCGAAGGGTGTGATCACGTTCCTCGACACCCCGGGCCACGCGGCCTTCACCGCCATGCGTGCGCGCGGCGCCAAGGCCACCGACGTGGTGGTGCTGGTGGTCGCGGCCGACGACGGCGTCATGCCCCAGACCATCGAAGCCATCCAGCATGCGAAGGCCGCCGGCGTGCCCATCGTTGTCGCGGTCAACAAGATCGACAAGGGCGACGCGGATCCGGATCGCGTGCGTACCGAATTGTCGAAGCAGGAAGTCATCGCCGAAGAATGGGGCGGTAACAACATGTTCGTGCCGGTGTCCGCGAAAACCGGCCAGGGCATCGACCAGCTGCTCGACGCCATCCTGCTGCAATCCGAGGTGCTCGAGCTCAAGGCGCCCACCGACGGTCTCGCGACCGGCTTCGTGATCGAAGCCTCGATCGAGAAGGGCCGCGGCGCCGTGGCCACGGTGCTCGTGAAGAAGGGCACGCTTCGTCTCGGCGACCCGATCATCGCCGGCCACGAGTTCGGACGCGTGCGCGCCATGTTCGACGAGAACGGCAAGGCGGTCGAAGAGGCGGGTCCGTCGATCCCGGTGCAGGTGCTCGGCCTCCAGGGCACGCCGAATGCCGGCGACGAAATCCTCGCCGTCGAGAACGAACGCAAGGCGCGCGAAGTCGCCTTGTATCGCCAGGGCAAGTTCCGCGACGTGAAGCTCGCGAAGCAGGCCTCGAAGATGCAGGACGTGTTCGCGCAGATGGAAGAGCAGAAGGCCGGCAGCATCGCCATCCTGCTCAAGACCGACGTGCAGGGCAGCGCCGAGGCGCTGCGCGACGCGCTGAACAAGCTGTCCACCGAAGAAGTGGCCGTGAAGATCATCGCCAGCGGCGTCGGCGGCATCACCATCTCCGACGTGCAGCTCGCGGCCGCTTCGCAGGCGCGCATCGTGGGCTTCAACGTGCGCGCCGATGCGGCCGCACGTGACGCCATGAAGGATGGCGAAGTCGAGGTGCAGTACTTCAGCATCATTTACGAAGCCATCGACTACGTGAAGCAGCTGATGAGCGGCCTCTTGGCGCCCGAGATCAAGGAGCAGATCGTGGGCACGGCGCAAGTGCGCGAGGTGTTCCGCTCGAGCAAGTTCGGCGTCGTGTCGGGCTGTCTCGTGACCGAAGGCTCGGTCAAGCGCAACAACCCGATCCGCGTGTTGCGCGACCAGGTCGTGATCTTCGAAGGTGCGCTCGAGTCGCTGCGTCGTTTCAAGGACGACGTCAACGAAGTGCGCGCCGGCACCGAGTGCGGCATCGGCGTGAAGAACTACCAGGACGTGCGCGTCGGCGACCAGATCGAGTGCTTTGCGCGCGTCGAAGTGGCGCGCAGCATCCAGTAAGGCGGCATCGTGAGTGCGAAGTCACAACGGCTCGCCCGGATCGAGGGCGAGATGCAGCGCGTTCTGTCGACGCTGGTGTCGCGCGAGGTGCGCGACCCGCGCGTCGGCAACGTCACGCTGACCGCGGTGAGCGTGGCGCCCGACATGTCGAGCGCGCGCGTGTTCTTCGTGCCTTTCGGTGACCAGCATCCGCCCGGGGAAGTGGGTGAGGGGCTGAATCGCGCGGCGGGATTCCTGCGCGGTGAAGTCGGCCGCGCGCTGGCGCTGCGCCATGCGCCCAAGCTCGAGTTCGTCTACGACCAGCAGATCGAACATGCCGACAAGCTCACGCGTCTCATCGACCGTGCCGTGAAGTCGGACGAGAACAAGCACTAGGTCGATCGTCTTGCCCACGGGCATCATCGTCATCGACAAGCCGCGCGGGCTCACGTCCAACGGCACCCTGCAACGGGTACGCAAGGCTTTCGGCGCGAAGAGCGCCGGGCACGTGGGTACGCTCGATCCCATGGCCACCGGCATGTTGCCGCTGTGCCTCGACGAGGCCACCAAGGTCATCGCGGAGGTGGAAGCGGGCGGCAAGCGCTACGAATTCACCGTCGAGTTGGGTGCGCGCACCGATACCGGGGATGCCGAGGGGGAAATCGTCGAGCGTGCCGAGGTGCCCAGCCTGGATGGGGCACGCGTGGAAGCGACGCTCGCGGCTTTCCGGGGCACGCAGCAGCAGGTGCCCCCGATGTATTCGGCGCTCAAGCGCGAGGGCCGGCCGCTTTACGAGCTCGCCCGGCAGGGCATCGAGGTCGAACGTGTGGCTCGCACCATCGAGATCCGGCGCCTGGAGTTCGTGGGATTGCAGGGGTCGTCGATCGACCTGGTATGCGAATGCGCCAAGGGCACGTATATCCGCGTCCTGGGGGAGGACATCGCGCGTTCCCTGGGCACCCTCGGGTACCTGACGCGGCTGCATCGCGCCTGGGTCGAGCCCTTCCAGGGCCTGCCCATGTGCAGTCTCGAGGCCGCGCTGGCGGGGGCCGGGGAGCGGCGCCACCTGTTGCCCGCGGACGCCGCCCTTCAGGGCTTATCCCGCGCCTCGATCAGCTGGGAACAGGTCGCAGCGCTGCGCCACGGGCAGGCGGTCCAGGCCAAGTCCAGCCCACAACCCCCGGAGGGGCGCCGGGTGCGGATCTATGCGCCAGACGGGGTGTTTCTCGGCCTCGCGGAGGCCCGTCCGGGTGGCTGGCTGCAGCCGCGGCGGCTGATCCGCACCGACGCCACGTAAGCCTATGCTTTGCGAAACCTTTTCTGTAGAATTCGCGCCCGCAAAATACGGCAGAAATTTTACGTCTTGAGGAATGAACCTGATGTCTCTTGCCACTGAAAAGAAGACCGGCGTCGTCGCGCAATTCCAGCGTGCAGCCAATGACACCGGCTCGCCCGAAGTCCAGATCGCCCTGCTCTCGGAGCGCATCAACGGACTCGGCGAACACTTCGGCGCGCACAAGCGCGACCACGCTTCCCGCCGCGGCCTCGTCAAGCTGGTCAACCAGCGCCGCAAGCTCCTCGACTACCTGAAGGCCACCAAGCCGGCCAAGTACCAGGAAGTAGTCGAGCGGCTCGGACTCCGCCGCTAACTACCGAACCCGAAGGCCGCGCCTCCTGCGCGGCCTTCTTCGTTTTTCCAGTCCAAATCCACATAGCTCTCGGGGCATGGGGCCCCATCAAGGAATCAAAGCGTGAGCGCTTTAAAGAAATCATTTCATTTTGGTCAGCACACCGTCTCCATCGAAACCGGCGAAGTCGCCCGCCAGGCCTCGGCCTCGGTGCTCGTCTCGATGGGCGACACCGTCGTCCTGGTCACCGCCGTCGCCGCCAA
>DATEII010000183.1:0-9196 GCA_035279135.1 Steroidobacteraceae bacterium | reverse complement strand
GCCCCGGCCCCCGCGCCAGCGCCTGCTCCGGCACCAGCGCCCGCCCCCGCTCCAGCACCGGCTCCGGCGCCAGCGCCTGCCCCGGCTCCCACGCCCGCGCCGTCACCCGGTGGTACTCCACCGCTGCCGACGCTGTCGTCGACGGTCATCAACCTCGATGACAACCACCAGGTCGGCGTCAAGCATTGGGAAGATGGCGATACGGCCACCGGCGGACAGGGTGCGGACATGGTCGGGCTGACCTGTGACATCAATCCCACCGAGACCTACCACGTGCACACGCACCTGTCGGTCTTCCTGGACGGGCAGCAGATCGCCATCCCTGGCCAGATCGGCATCGTTCCGCAGCCGCAGGGCGGCCACTGCTTCTACCAGCTCCATACCCACGACAAGTCGGGCAAGCTGCACGTCGAAGCGGCGGCTCCCGGCACGTTCACGCTCGGCCAGATCATGGACATCTGGGGTCAGCCATTGCAGGGCGACAACTTCGCCGGCATCACCGGCAAGGAAATCGTGGTGTACGTGACGGACGCGGGTGTGGTGACTCAGGCGAGCGGGGATTGGCGCAACATCGAGCTGACTACGCACCGCGAAATCACGGTGCAGATCGGCACGCCCATCACCGAGATCCCGAACTACACCTGGAGCGCCAACTGAGGCAAACGAGCCGGGGGTTGCAGACGCGAATCGCGCGCTGCAATCCCCGGTTACCTGACGCCTGACTGGCGCAGGATCTCCGGGACTTCGGCTTCGCCGCCGATCGCCATGACGTGCACGCCCTGGCAGATCTTCGTCATGTCGCGGATCACGCCGGCCGCGAGCTCGATGCCGCGTTCGCGCGCACGTCCGTCCTTCGCGGCCAGCTCCATGGCCTCGAGCATATCCTGCGGCACCGCGACGCCGGGCAGATTCGCGTTCAGCCAGGGCCCGCTCTTCTCGGACTTCAGAGGGATGATGCCGGCCAGAACCGCAACACCGTCGGGCTTCACCGCGTCGATGAACCGCGTGAGCTGGTCAACGTGGTAGATCGCCTGCGTCTGCAGCAACTTCGCGCCGGCATCGATCTTGCGACGCGTGTTTTCGACTTCGGCTTCGAACTTCGGCGCGCCCGGGTTGGCGGTGGCGCCGAGGAACAGCTCGGGCGTTCCGTGCAACGCATTACCCGCATAGTCCTTGCCATTGCGCAGGGCTTCGGCCGCGGCCAGCAGGCCCGATGCCGTCAGGTCGAACACGGGCTTGGCATCCGGATGATCTCCACCCGCCGGCGAGTCTCCGCCCATGAACACGAAGTTTTTCAGGCCGAGGGCGGCGGCTCCTAACAAGTCGGACTGCACGGCGATGCGGTTCCGGTCACGACTGGTCACCTGCACGATGACCTCGATACCGCGATCCAGCAGCAACTTGCCGACGGCGCGCGGATCCATGGCCATGCGGGCGCGCGGCGACTCGGTCACATTGAGTGCATCGACCGAGCTGCGCAACAGCTCGGCGGTGGCAAACAACTTGGTGAGATCGGTTCCCTTGGGGGGCGTCAGCTCGCCCGTGACGACGAAACGCTTGGCGGCGATCTTCGCCGCGAGGGTCAAATTCATGGGGCGCAATACTGACACGCCCTTGGATCCGCTGGCAGCGCGTGGGCCATCATTTTCATAGATTTGGGCTATAGGCGCGTCAGGCGTCAGCCCACCGGCGTCAGTTTTTCTATGGCTGAGCGAGCAGTGGGACTCAGCCCTTCTCCGCCCCTCTGCAGGTGCTCGATGATGGCCCGGCGCATGCGCAGCTCCCAGTAGCGCGAGATGTGGAAGCGCACGCCCTCCACGGCCGCCGACTTGTCCGGCTCCGAGTCGAAGAATGCCGCGATGTCATTGGCCATCGACACCAGGTGATGGACGTCCATGTCAGGCGGGATTGTCCGCCGGGGCCCGTCGTCGGCGTGGGCTCGCCGGCACCGCGGACTGGCGGCGCCGCTGCCATGCCGCCGGTTGCGCAACCTTGACCACCTGCACGGCGGTCACCTTGTACTCGGGACAGTTCGTCGCCCAGTCGGAGTTGTCCGTGGTGATGAGATTCGCGCCCGACTCGGGGAAATGGAACGTGGTGTAGACCACGCCCGGCGCGACTCTCTCGGTGATCTCCACGCGCAGCACCGTGTCACCGGCGCGGCTGGTGACGCCGACCCAGTCGCCGGGCTCGATGCCGCGTGCCTCGGCGTCGTGCGGATGGATCTCGAGGCGGTCCTCGCTGTGCCAGGCCAGGTTCGCCGTGCGTCGCGTCTGCGCGCCGACGTTGTACTGCGAGAGGATGCGGCCCGTGGTCAGCAGCAGCGGGTACTTCGACGTGGTGCGTTCGTTGGTCGGCACGTAGGCCGTGACGTAGAACTTGCCCTTGCCGCGCACGAACGTGCCGACGTGCATCGTCGGCGTGCCCTCGGGCGCCTTCTCGTTGCAGGGCCACTGGATGGAACCCAGGCGGTCTATCTTCTCGTAGGTCACGCCCGTGAACGTGGGCGTGAGCGCCGCGATCTCGTCCATGATCTCCGACGGGTGCCGGTAGTTCATGGGATAACCCAGCGCGTTCGACAGCAGCATGGTCACTTCCCAGTCGGCATATCCGCACAGCGGCTCGATGACCTTGCGCACGCGCGAGATGCGCCGCTCCGCGTTGGTGAACGTGCCGTCCTTCTCGAGAAACGATGTGCCCGGCAGGAACACGTGTGCGAACTTCGCGGTCTCGTTGTGGAAGATGTCCTGGATCACCAGGCATTCCAGCGAGGCCAGCGCCGCGGTCACGTGCGAGGTATTCGGATCCGACTGCGCGAGGTCTTCGCCCTGGATGTACATGCCGCGGAACGAGCCATCGAGCGCGGCCTCGAACATGTTCGGGAGGCGCAGGCCCTGCTCGGCGCTGAGCGGCACTTTCCACATCGATTCGAACGTGGCGCGCACCGAGTCGTCCGCCACGTGGCGGTAACCCGAGAACTCGTGCGGGAACGAGCCCATGTCGCAGGAGCCCTGCACGTTGTTCTGGCCGCGCAGCGGGCTCACGCCGACGCCTTCGCGACCGAGATTTCCCGTTGCCATGGCCAGGTTGGCGATACCCATGACCATGGTGCTGCCCTGGCTGTGTTCGGTCACGCCCAGGCCGTAGTAGATAGCCCCGTTCGGACCCTTGGCGTAGAGCCGGGCCGCGCCGCGGATCAGCTCCGCCTTGACGCCGGTGATCGGCTCCATGGCCTCGGGACTGTTGACGGGCTCGGCGACGAACTTCTTCCACTTCTCGTAGGAATCGCGATCGCAGCGCTCGGCGATGTAGTCATCGCGCGTGAGCCCCTCGGTGACCACCACGTGCGCCAGTGCATTGATGACGGCCACGTTCGTCCCGGGCATCAATCGCAGGTGATAGTCGGCTTCGACGTGCGGTGACTTGACCAGGGGGATGGCGCGCGGGTCCACCACGATGAGCTTCGCGCCCGCGCGCAGGCGCCGCTTCATCTGCGAGGCAAACACCGGGTGCGCCTCGGTGGGACTCGCGCCGATGACCATGATGACATCGGCGCTCTGCACTGAAACGAACTCCTGCGTTCCCGCCGATTCGCCGAGCGTGTGCTTGAGGCCATACCCGGTCGGCGAATGGCACACGCGCGCGCAGGTGTCGACGTTGTTGGTGCCGAACGCGGCGCGCACCAGCTTCTGCACCAGGAAGGTTTCCTCGTTGGTGCAGCGCGAAGACGTGATGCCGCCGATCGAATCCTTGCCGTACTTGGCCTGGATGCGCTTGAACTCGCTGGCGGCGTGGTTGATGGCCTCTTCCCAGCTCACCTCGGTCCACTCATCGGTGATGCTCTTGCGGATCAGCGGCTTCGTGACGCGGTCCGCGTGCGTGGCATAACCGTAGGCGAAACGTCCCTTGACGCAGGCGTGACCCTGGTTCGCGCGGCCATTGCGGTTCGGAACCATGCGCGACACCGCGCCGTCCGTGACCTCCGCGACCAGCGAGCACCCGACACCGCAGTAGGCGCAGGTGGTCGTGACCGCCTGTTGAGGCAAACCCGCCGTCAGCACGGACTTTTCCATGAGTGCGCCCGTTGGACAGGCTTCGATGCAGGCGCCGCAGGATACGCACTCGGATTCGAGGAAGGGCTGATTCTCCGAAGCCACCACGCGCGAGTCGAGCCCCCGGCCCTCGATGGTCAATGCGAAGGTGCCCTGGGTTTCCTCGCAGGCACGCACGCAGCGCGAACAGACGATGCAGAGATCGTTGTCGAAGCGGAAGTACGGATTGCTGTGATCGACCGGCTTGGGCGTGTGCACGTGGCGCGCGGTCTTCGGACCGGCGTAACGCGATTCGCCGATACCGTGTTGCTCCGCGAGGTGTTCGAGCTCGCAGCGGCTGGAATCCGGGCAGCTGCCCATGGGGTGCTCGGAGACATAGAGCTCGAGCACGCCACGACGCATCTTGGTGAGCGCCTCGCTCTGCGTGCGCACCTTCATGCCGGGTGCCACCTCGGTGGTGCACGAGGCCGGGAACCCCTTGCGGCCCTCGATCTCCACGAGGCAGACGCGGCAGGAACCGAAGTGCTTGAGCGTGTCCGTGGCACAGAGCTTGGGGACGTCACGGTCGGCGAGCGCGGCGGCGCGCATGATGGACGTGCCCGCAGGCACGGTGACCGTGGCTCCGTCGATGTCGAGCGTGACGCTCTCGCCTTTACCGGCAGGCGTTCCCAGATCGTGATAATCCTTGGCAAACATGAGTCACCTATTCATCACGGACGCCGGGGCACGAGCCCCGGACGAGAAATCTTCCCTGAAATGTTTGAGCGCGCTGCGCACCGGGAACGGCGTCATGCCGCCCAGGCCGCACAGCGAGCCGTTGAACATCGTGTCGCAGAGCTCGTCGAGCAATGCGAGGTCGGCGTCCTGCCCGCCGTTACGAGGGTTTGCCGGCGCGCTGGCGCGCAACGAATCCGCGCGCCCGGCGATGATGCGGTCGACGAGCTCGACGCCGCGCGTCGAGCCGATGCGGCACGGCGTGCACTTGCCGCAGGATTCCACGGCGCAGAATTCGAGCGCGTAGCGCGCCATGCGCGCCATGTCGACGTGGTCGTCGAACACCACCACGCCGCCGTGTCCGAGCAAGGCGTTCTTCGCGGCCAGCGCCTCGTAATCCAGCGGCGTGTCGAACTCCGATGCGGGTAGATAGGCACCGAGCGGCCCGCCGATCTGCACCGCGCGCACCGGTCGACCGGTCGCCGATCCGCCGCCGTAATCGTGCACCAGCTCCTTCACGGTGAGGCCGAAGGCGCGCTCCACGAGGCCGCCGTGCCGCACATTGCCGGCCAGCTGCAGCGGAATCGTGCCGCGCGAGCGGCCCATGCCGAATTCCCTGTAGAACTGCGCGCCACGCGCCAGCACCACCGGGACAGTCGCCAGCGTGACCACGTTGTTGACCACGGTGGGCATGCCGAACAGGCCCTTGATCGCCGGCAGTGGCGGACGCACGCGCACCTCGCCGCGACGCCCCTCGAGGCTCTCGAGCATCGAGGTCTCTTCGCCGCAGATGTAGGCGCCGGCACCCAGGCGCACCGCGATGTCGAACTGCCTGCCGCTGCCGCGCACGTCGGCGCCGAGGAACCCGCGCACACGCGCGGCCTTCAGCGCCCGCGCCAACGCACGTGCCGCGTGCGGATATTCCACGCGCAGGTAGATGTAGCCCTGAGTCGCGCCCACCGCGATGCCGGCGATGGTCATGCCTTCGATCAGCGAGAACGGGTCGCCTTCCATCAGCATGCGGTCGGAGAACGTGCCCGAATCTCCTTCATCGGCGTTGCAGGTGATGAATTTCTGCGCGACCGGCTGGTCGAGCACGGTCTGCCACTTGATGCCGGTGGGGAACGCCGCCCCGCCCCGACCGCGCAGGCCGGACTCGGTGATCGCGCGCACGATGTCCACGGGCGCCATGGCCAGCGCGGCATCGAGGCCGCGGTATCCACCATGCGCGATGTAGTCGTCGACGCTCGCGGGATCCACGATGCCGAGGCGCGCACCGGTCAGGCGTTGCTGGCTGGACAGCCAGGGATGGGCGGTGATGTCACCGAGGCGCAAGTCGTGCGCGCCGCCCTCGAGCAGCCCGGCGTCCAGTAGTTTGGCCACCTGTCCCGCCTGCACGGGCCCGTAGGCGACGCGGCCCACGGGAGTTTCCACTTCGACCAGCGGCTCGAGCCAGTACAGGCCGCGCGAGCCGTTGCGCACGATACGCACCTTGCGACCGCGCTTCACCGCCTCGGCTTCGAGCGCGCGCGCGACGGCATCGGCGCCTACCGAGCAGGCGCTCGCATCACCGGGAACGTAGACATTCACCGGGTTCACGGCACTCCCCATTCGCGCGCCAGCTCACCCATGCGTTCGGGCGTGACGCGCCCATGCAACTCACCATTGACCATCATGGACGGTGCGCAGGCGCAGTTGCCGAGGCAGTACACGCCCTCGAGCGTGACCCGGCCATCGGCCGTGGTCTCGCCGAAATCGATGCGCAACCGACTGCGCGCGAACTCCTCGAGCGCGTGCGCGTTCATCGACTGGCAGGCTTCGGCACGACACACCTGCACGACGTAGCGGCCCGGCGTGCGTTCGCGGAAGTGGTGATAGAAGCTGACGACGCCGTGTACCTCGGCGCGCGAGATGTTGAGGCCATCGGCGATCAGCGGCACCGCCTCGGCGGGCACGCAGCCGAGTTCGTCCTGCACGGCGTGCAGGATCTCGAGCAGCGGACCGGGCTCATGCGCAAACTTCGCCAGTGCGCCGCTCACGCAGCGCTGCAGCTTCTCGGTCTCGCCCGCGATGCTCATGACTCCTTCTGTGCGACTCGCACTCGATGCGAATGGGAATACACGTTGCAGCCCCCGGGCCGCAGGAAAGCGACCAGTGTGATGCCGGCGGTCTGGGCCAACTCGACTGCTAGCGTGGAGGGTGCGCCTATGGCCGCAACCACGGGACAACCCGCCATCATGGCCTTCTGCAACAGCTCGAAGCTCGCGCGTCCCGACAACAACAAGACACGCTGGCTCCACGGAAGTTCGCCCGCGAGCAGCGCTGCGCCCACGAGCTTGTCCATCGCGTTGTGGCGGCCGACGTCTTCGCGCAACGCCAGCAGATCCCCGCCCGCGGTGAACAGGCCGACCGCATGCATGCCACCGGTCTCGGCGAACCCGGCTTGCGCGGCCCGCAACTTCTCGGGCAGCGCGCGCAACACCTGTTCGCGCACGATGAGGTCACCCACGACGCGGCGCCCGCGCGCGCTCGCCGTCACGGCTTCGATGGAAGCCTTGCCGCAGACGCCGCAGCTCGAGGTGGAGTAGAAATTTCGCGCGAGTCGCGCGAGATCGAGCGGCAGGTCGGCGCGCGCGGTGACCCGCAGGATGTTGCCCGTCGACCCACAGTAGCCGGTGTTCACCACGTCGCGGCGTTCATGCAACAGGCCCTCGCCATGCAGGAATCCGACCGCGAGCTCCGCGTCGTGGCCGGGCGTGCGCATCGTGACGGAGATCGAACGGCCCGTGCCGCCGTTCTCGTCGGCCTCTGGCAGACCGTCGCGCATCAGCCGGATTTCGAGGGGTTCCTCGACCGCGATGACGTCGCCGCGCCGTGCGTTTCCCGCATCGCGCAGGGCGTCGATCTGCACGTCGCGCTGCACCGGACTCTTCATGCGGGCGATCTTACACCCGCGGTGCGTTACGCGGCCTCGGCGCCAGGCGAGGCTATTTATCGAAGCGCGTCTGGCGCGGCTATTTGTCGGCGCGCGCCCGGCGCGCGACTGCAGCATCCACCGTATTGGACAGAAGCATGGCGATAGTCATGGGCCCTACTCCACCGGGAACCGGCGTGATCCACGCCGCTCGCTCGGCCGCGGGCCCGTACTCGACGTCGCCTGCGAGTTTCCCGTCGGGAAGCCGGTTGATTCCCACGTCGATGACCACCGCGCCATCACGAATCCATATACCTGGGATGTAGTGTGCCTTGCCGACGGCCGCGACCACGAGATCGGCACGTTCCACTTCACCCTGCAGGTCGCGTGTCCCCGTGTGACACACGGTGACCGTGGCGCGCGCCAACAGCAGCTCGAGCGCCATCGGGCGGCCCACGATGTTCGAAGCCCCGACCACGGTGGCGCGCATGCCCGTGACGTCGATGGCGTATTCCTTGAGCAGGCGCATCACGCCCCAGGGCGTGCAGGCACGCAGGCCCGGGCGCTTCTGCGCCAGCAGGCCGGTGTTGACCGGGTGGAATCCATCAACGTCCTTGGCGGGGTCGATGGTGTCCATGATCTCGGTGCTGTCCAGGCCTTTCGGCAAGGGCAGTTGCAGCAGGATGCCGTCGACGGCGTCGTCGCGATTGAGCCGGTCGATGAGGTCTAACAACTCTGCGCGCGTGGTGGTGGCCGGCAGGTCGTGCGCGAACGAGGCGATGCCGCATTCCACGCAGGCCTTGCGCTTGTTGCGCACGTAGACGGCGGATGCCGGATCGTCACCCACCTTCACCACGGCGAGACCGGGCGGGCGACCGAACCTGGAAACGAAGTCGGCGGCTCGCGCCGCCGACCTCTGTCTCTCTTTTGCTGCGACGGCTTTTCCGTCGAGGATTTTTGCCGTCATCAGCAACCTTTCTTCTTAGTAGCGGTAGTGATCAGCCTTGTACGGGCCGTCCTTGCCGACGCCGATGTACTTGGCCTGCTGGTCGGTGAGCGTCGTCAGCTGCGCATTCAGCGTCTTCAGCTGCAGGCGCGCCACCTTCTCGTCGAGATGCTTGGGCAGCACGTACACGCCGAGCGGGTACTTGGCCGTCTGCGTGAACAGCTCGATCTGCGCGATGGTCTGGTTCGCGAAGCTCGAGCTCATCACGTAGCTCGGGTGGCCCGTGCCGCAACCGAGGTTCACCAGGCGGCCCTTCGCCAGCATGATGATTCGCTTGTTGTCCGGGAAGATCACGTGGTCGACCTGCGGCTTGATCTCTTCCCACTGGTACTTCGAGAGCGATGCGACGTCGATCTCGTTGTCGAAGTGGCCGATGTTGCAGACGATGGCGTTGTGCTTCATCGCCTTCATGTGGTCGTGCGTGATCACGTGGAAGTTGCCGGTGGCGGTCACGAAGATGTCGGCCTTGTCGGCCGCGTATTCCATGGTCACCACGCGGAAGCCTTCCAT
>DATEII010000182.1:0-18251 GCA_035279135.1 Steroidobacteraceae bacterium | reverse complement strand
GTTCGAGCAGGAAGTGCGCGCGCTCGGCGCCCTGGGTCTTGAGAACCGAATCGATCGATTCGATCCACTCGCGCGTCTCGATGGGATCGAGGTCTTCGAGCTTCATGATTTCCGTCATACGAATCCGTTTCTGGAGCGCGATGCGGGCAAAGGAAGTGCCGCGCGCTGTGCTAGCATGCGCCGTGAGTTTGGGGGGCTGGAAAACAAGGGCCGGTATGATCGGTTCTCGAGCCTTTCCGGTCAAGCAAACCTCAAGCGGCACAGCAGGTTACGGTGCGTTTGCGTGCCGGTCACCGAGCCATTTCCGAGTCATTTCCCGCCACGGCGAACCCGTTCATGGAAATTGAAATTCGCCGTCCCGACGACTGGCACCTGCACCTGCGCGACGGCGCCGCGATGGCGGCCGTCCTCCCCTTCACCGCCGCGCGATTCGCACGTGCGATCGTGATGCCCAACCTCAAGCCGCCGGTCACCACCACCGAGGCAGCGACTCAATATCGTGCACGCATCGTGGCCGCGCTCCCTGCCGGTGCGCGATTCACTCCCTTGATGACGCTTTATCTGACAGACCGCACGGCTCCCGACGAAATCGATCGCGCCAAGGCCAGTGGCGTGGTGTTCGGCTGCAAGCTCTATCCCGCCGGCGCAACCACCAATGCGGATTCCGGTGTCACCGACATCCGGCACGTGGATGCGACGCTGGCCCGCATGGCCGAGATCGGCATGCCGCTGCTGGTCCACGGCGAAGTCACGGGCCGCGAGGTCGACGTGTTCGATCGCGAAACCCAATTCATTTCACAGGTGCTGGCGCCCACCCTCACGCGTCATCCGGGGTTGCGCGTGGTGTTCGAACACATCACGACGAAAGGCGCGGTGGAGTTCGTGAAGTCCGCGCGCGAAGGCGTGGCGGCCACGATCACGCCCCAGCACCTGCTCCACAATCGCAACGCCATCTTCGAGGGCGGCATCCGGCCTCACTACTACTGCCTGCCCATCCTCAAGACCGAGCCCGATCGCGCGGCATTGCTCGAGGCGGCCACGAGCGGCGACCCGCGCTTCTTCCTGGGCACCGACAGCGCGCCCCACGCGCAGCACACCAAGGAAAATGCCTGCGGCTGCGCCGGCATGTTTTCCGCGCACGCAGGCATCGAGTTGTACGCGGAAGCCTTCGAGACGGCGGGCAGACTCGAGCGCCTCGAGGGTTTCGCCTCGGACTTCGGCGCCGACTTCTACGGCCTGCCGCGCAACGCCGAGCGCATCCGGCTCGTGAAGCAGCCGTGGCAGCCCCCGGCTAACTATGCGATGGGCGGCGGCCACGTCCTGGTGCCCATGCGCGCGGGCGAGTCCATCGCCTGGAAGCTGGCGTCGTGATGAATGACCTGATGTCCCCGCCCGAAGCCGGCTTCACGGGCGCGCCGACCATGCAGCGACGTTTTCGCGGCTTCCTGCCCGTGGTCGTCGACGTGGAGACCGGCGGTTTCAATTGCGCCACCGACGCGTTGCTGGAAATCGCGGCGGTGCTCATCGAGTTTGGCCCCGATGGCCGCCTGCGACGCGGCGAATCCCATGCGTACCACGTGCGGCCCTTCGAGGGTGCGAATCTCGAGCCCGCGTCACTCGCGGTCACCGGTATCGACCCCTGGCATCCGCTGCGGCCCGCGATTCCCGAGAAAGATGCGCTGGGCCGCATCTTCACGGAAGTGCGGAGTGCCATGAAGGTCCAGGAATGCCGGCGCGCGGTGCTCGTGGGCCACAACGCGGCGTTCGACCTCGGTTTCATCAACGCCGCGGTGGCGCGCGCCGAGATCAAGCGCAATCCGTTCCATCCGTTTTCATGCTTCGACACGGCCACGCTCGCCGGCGCCGCATTCGGCCAGACCGTGCTCGCGAAGGCCGCCCAGGTGTGTGGACTCGAGTGGGACTCGAGCGCGGCACACTCGGCGCGCTACGACGCCGAGCGCAGCGCCGACATCTTCTGCGAGGTCTGCAACGCGCTCGACGGCGTCTGGCGTCGCGCCGATTCGAAGGCGCAGGCCATGTGGTCGAGCGACGCGCCCGCGCCCACCGAGGAAGAACCGGCTAGTTAGCCGCGGCCTTCTTCTCTTCCTTTTCGAAGGTTTCCGTCGGCGGCGGCGTCGAGCCGTCGTGCATCGCGATGACCCAGTCGCCCATGTTGGCGGCCAGGTGATCGAGCATGCCGTTGTCGGTGGCACCGAAGCTCCACGCGCCGGCGACGCCGTTGGCGTGGTTGATGAAGTTCTGGCTGTGCAGCACCTTGCCGCTGTCCTTGTCCACGAGCTTGACCACGCCCGCGGCATGCGAATCGCCGGCAAAACCACCCGCCCAGAAACGCTTGCCGCCGCTCACGAACTTCATGTCGATGATCGAGACCTCGACCGCGAGCGTGCCGGTGTGGCCAGCCTGGCCGCCATCCTGGTTCCACCGGGTCATGGGGCCGTCGAGCTTGAGCTTGAGCTCGGTGTTGAGCTTGTCCATGACCTTGGGATGTACTTTCACATCCGCGGTTATGTCGTGAAGCTCGTAACGGGCGTACGAAGAAAGCGTGTGCGATCCCGCGTCCTGCGCGCTGGCCACCGTGGTGGCGCCGGCAAGACACAGAGCGGAGACCCAGAAAGCGTGTTTCATGCCATTTTCCTCCGGCCGCGATCTTATCGAGCGCGGCCCAGGGAGGAAGCGAACCCGGTCACAGCCGGGACCGGGTCAGTGCGAGCCGCTCAGGCGGTAGCGGTAGCGCCAGCCTCGGCCAGGACTTTCTTGAGCTCACCGCTGCGATGCATGTCGAGCACGATGTCACAGCCGCCCAGCAACTCGCCGTTCACGTAGAGCTGCGGGTAGGTGGGCCAGTTCGAAAACTTCTTGAGCGCTTCGCGCAGCTCGGGATCCTCGAAGATGTTCACGGAATGGAAGCCGGCTCCCGAGGCGCGCAGCGCCGCCACGGCCTGGGCGGAAAATCCGCACTGCGGGAAGTCCGGGGTCCCTTTCATGAACAGCACCGCGGGGCTGGTCGAGATATGGGTCTTGATCCGATTGACGACGTCTTCTGCCACTTGCTTTCTCCTATGGTCGAGCGCCCTGACAATCGTCCACTGATGCTCGGCGCTCATCGTGCTCCAGGCCGCGATCTCGTCGATGGTCCGCAAACATCCGATGCATCGGGTGCCGTGAAGCACACAGACTTTGATGCAGGGAGATGGCGGGCGTTCCATGGTGCGGAGCCAGAGCGCGTTGAATTATGGGGGCGCGTCCCCTATTCTTCAAACCGCTCACCGGGGAGATTAAGACAATGAAAATATTCACGAATCACCGCTACGCACTCATCACCGGCATCGTTCTCGCGCTGATCCTTTCCTGGCTCCTGCATCGCGCGCTGGTCCCGGATGCCCAGTTCAACCACCAGTCGCTGGCCCGCTGGGTGCACATCGTCAGCGGAATCTTCTGGATTGGCCTCCTTTATTACCTCAATGCCGTGCAGGTTCCCGCACAGGCGGCGGCCACCGAAGACAAGGGCGGCCCCGGCCCGGCGGCCATCGGCAAGTACGTGGCACCGCGCGCGATGTTCTGGTTCCGCTGGTCGGCGCTGGTGACCTGGCTGGCAGGCGCCTGGCTGCTCTCCGAGCGCTTCGTGCCCGCGTTCACGTTCGGCTACTCGAACGGCGCGCATGACTACTCCACGGTGGTCATCGGCATCGGCGCCTGGCTCGGCACCATCATGCTGCTCAACGTGTGGGGCGTGATCTGGCCGAACCAGAAGAAGATCCTGGGTTTCGTTCCCGCGACGGACGAGGAAAAAGCCAAGGCACGCAAGACGGCGCTGTACGCCTCGCGCACCAACTTCATCCTCTCGATCCCGATGCTGCTGTGCATGGCCGCCACCTCGCACGGCCTGCCCATCTGACCGGCCGCGTTGGTCGAGAAGTTAGACGGCCAGATCATCGCGCGGCAGGTCCAGGCCGCGCTCTCTGAAGATGTGGGACCGGGCGACGTCACCGCCGCCCTGGTCCCTTCCCAACAACAGGTTCGCGCGCACATCGTGGCGCGCGAACCTGCGGTGCTCTGCGGCACCCAGTGGGTGACCGAAACCTTCCGGCAGCTGGACGCCTCCATTCGCCTCGATTGGCAGGCCAACGACGGCGAACGCATCGCCGCGGACCAGGTGCTGCTCAGGATCGCGGGTGCCGCGCGCCCCATCCTCACGGGCGAACGCACGGCGCTGAACTTCCTGCAGACCTTGTCGGCCACGGCCACCGCGTCCAGTCGCTACGTCGAAGCGGTCGCGGGCACGGGCTGCCGCATCCTCGATACGCGCAAGACCTTGCCGGGCCTGCGACTCGCGCAGAAATACGCCACGCGCTGTGGCGGTGCGCAGAACCATCGGCTGGGTCTGCACGACATGGTGCTGATCAAGGAGAACCACATCATCGCGGCCGGGTCGATCGCAACCGCAATCGCCGCGGCGCGTCGTCACACCACGATGCCCGTCGAGGTCGAAGTCGAATCACTCGCCGAGTTCGACCAGGCACTCGCCGCCGGCGCGGACATCATCCTGCTGGATGAGCTCTCCCGCGACGACATGCGCACCGCCGTGCAGAAGAATCGCGAGCGCGGCTCGAAGGCCAAACTCGAAGCATCCGGCAGTGTCACGCTGGCCACCGTGCGCGATATCGCGCTCACCGGAGTCGACTACATCTCGATCGGCGGCATCACCAAACACGTGCAGGCCGTCGATCTGTCCATGCGATTCGAGTTCGCATGACGCGCGCGCGGATCATCGCGCTCGGCGCGCTCGCGCTCACCGCCTGTGCCCGCCACGATGCCAACACCCTGCCCGGCACGCTGGAACGCGACCGCGTGGAGCTCGTGGCGGATGCCAACGAGACCATCGTGTCGTTACCGTTTGCCGAGGGCGCCACGGTCAACGCCGGTGACGTCATCGTGGTGCAGGACCGCGCGTTGTCCGCTGCCGAGGTCGATGCCGCGCGTGCGCAGCTCGCCGAGGCCGAAGCGCGCGTCGAGGAGCTCAAGAACGGCCCGCTGCCCACGACCATCCGCGCCGCCGCCGCACGACGCGATGCTGCGCGCGCGGCACGCGACGACGCCGTGCGCGAACGCGACCGGTTGTCAGGCCTGGTGACCCGCAGCCTGGTCAGCAAGTCCGAGGCCGATCGCCAGGTGGCCGCCGCGGACTCCGCCGAAGCCGACCTGCACGCAGCCGAAGCGGACCTGCGCGAGCTGCAACAAGGCACGCGCGCCGAACAGGTCGCGCAGGCGCGCCAGGCCGCCGACAGTGCGCGGGCCAATCTCGCCGGCCTCGAGACCACCTCTTCGCGCCTCGAAGTGCGCGCGCCCGTCGCCGCCACCATCGATGCGCTGCCGTTCCACGTCGGCGAGAAACCCGCCCGGGGTGCCACGGTCGCCGTGCTGCTCGCGACCACCGCGCCCTACGCGCGCATCCACGTGCCCGAACCGATGCGCGCGCGGGTCGCGACCGGCACGGCGGCCACCATTCACGTCGATGGCATCGACCGGGACTGGCGCGGCAAGGTGCGCTTCGTGTCCAGCGAGGCGGAGTTCACGCCTTACTACGCACTGACGGCGGCGGATCGTTCCAAGCTGAGCTTCCTCGCCGAGGTGACATTCGAAGACCCCGACGCCGCGAAGCTGCCGTCCGGCCTTCCCGTGGACGTCGTGCTCGAGCTCGCGAGTGAGCGATGAAGCGATTTCGGCGCGCGGCCTGACGCGCCGGTTCGGCGCGAAGGTCGCCGTGGATCACATCGACCTCGACATTCCCGCCGGGCGCATCTACGGATTCCTCGGGCCGAACGGCTCCGGCAAATCCACCACCCTGCGCATGTTGTGCGGCCTGTTGACGCCGACCGACGGCCACGCCGAAGTGTTCGGCCTCAGCGTGGTCAAGGATGCCGAGGCCATCCGCCGGCGCCTGGGTTACATGCCGCAGAAGTTTTCGTTGTGGGACGACCTCACGGTCGGCGAGAACCTGCAATTCATCGGCCGCATGTATGGCCTCGGGGCCAACCTCGCATCACGCATCGAGGCGCAGCTCGAGACTTACTGGCTGACCGAATTGCGCAATCAACGTGCCGGCAGCATGAGCGGCGGCCAGCGGCAACGCCTGGCGCTCGCCGCGGCGACGCTGCACTCGCCCGAGCTGCTGCTGCTCGATGAACCCACGAGCGCCGTCGATCCGCAGAGCCGGCGCGATTTCTGGGAGCGGCTGTTCGAGCTCGCCGAAGCCGGTGCGACCATCCTGGTCTCGACGCATTACATGGACGAGGCGGAACGCTGCCACGGTCTTGCCATCCTGGCCGAGGGCCGCATCGTCGCCGAGGGCACGCCGCGCGATCTCATGCAGAGCGTCGACGCGGATGTGCTGGAGGTCGAAGGCGCCGAAAGCACCGACGCCGTGAACGCGTTGCGCGCGCTGCCATGGGTGCACGGCGTCACGCAACTGGGCGTACGGTTGCGCGTGCTCGCCGATCGCGGCACCGCAGATGCGGCTGACAAGCTGCACGAGGAGCTGCGGCGGCTCGGCGTCGAATCGAAGATCACGCCGACTCACGCCAGCCTCGAAGACGTGTTCGTGGTCGCGACTCGGCCGAAGAATGGCCATCCCGGGGAGGCCGCGGCATGAACGGCCCCCGCGCCCCGGGACGGTTCCGCGCGGCGTGGCAACGCCTCACCGCGGTCGCCGCCAAGGAAGTGCGCCAATTGGCGCGCGACCGCCCCACCTTCGGCATGATCGTCGGCGTGCCGCTCATGCAGATCACGCTGTTCGGCTACGCCATCAACTTCGACGTGCGACACCTGGCGACCGTGGTCCAGGACCAGGCCAACACCTCGATGTCGCGCGAATTCGTCGCCGACCTCGAGGCCACGCAGGTGCTGCGCGTCGAGCGGCGCACGAATTCCAGTGCCGAGGTCGACACGCTGATGCGCGAGGGCCGCGTCAGCGTGGCCGTCATCATCCCGGCGGACTTCGAGCGCCGCCTGCAGTCGGACTCGCGACCCGTGGCGCAGATCCTCGTGGACGGCTCGCAGCCCACCATCGCGGGCGTGGTTGGCGGGCTCGGGGCCATGCCGCTGATCACGCGCCACGCCATGGGCGCGTATTCCGGCGGCAAACGCATGACGCCGCCACGCGTCGAGGTGCGCACGCTCTACAACCCGGAAAAACGCACCGCGGTGCAGATCGTGCCGGCGCTGATCGGCGTGATCCTCACCATGACCATGGTGGTGTTCACGGCCAGCGCCATCGTACGGGAACGCGAACGCGGCAACCTCGAGCTGCTGATCGCGACGCCGCTCGGCCGGCTCGAGCTCATGGTGGGCAAACTACTGCCCTACGTGGTCATCGGCCTGATCCAGGTGACCATCATCCTGATCGCCGGACGATTGTTGTTCGGTGTGCCCGTGGTCGGCAGCCTGCTGGACCTGTACGGCGCGGCACTGGCGTTCATCGCGGCCACGCTGGGCCTGGGCCTGTTCGTGTCGACGCTGGCGCAGACGCAGTTCCAGGCGTTCCAGTTCGCGTTCCTGACCATGCTGCCCTCGATCCTGCTGTCGGGATTCATGTTCCCGTTCGAAGGCATGCCGGCGGCCGCGCAGTGGATCGCGCAAGTGCTGCCGCTTACGCATTTCAACGTGATCATCCGCGGCGTCATGCTGAGGGGTGCCGATCTTCCCGAAGCCTGGCCGCAGCTCGCGAAGCTCGCGGTGTTCCTGGTCGTCATGCTGTCGGTGGCCGTGTTGCGCTTCAAGAAACGACTGGATTGACATGAGCAAGCTCGCGTGCGTCATCTGGTTGGTCGCGACGTCGTTACCGGCCAGCGCGCAATCGATCTGGCCGGACGGCAAGACCGCGGCCATCGTGCTGACTTACGACGATGCGATGAGCTCGCAGCTCGACAACGCCGTGCCGCAGCTCGCGGCCGCGGGTCTCAAGGGCACTTTTTTCCTGTCGGGAGGCATGGCTCCGGAGTACATGCGGCGCTGGCGCGAGGTGCAGCGCGCCGGCCACGAGCTGGGCAACCACTCGCTGTACCATCCCTGCCCAAAATCGATCCTGCCCGACCGGCCGCTGTATTCCACGGACACTTATGACGTGGACCGCATGCTGCTCGAAATCGCGATCATGAACAGCGTGCTCTATGGCATCGACGGCCAGGAGCGACGCAGCTATTCCGCGCCCTGCAGCCAGATGCTGGTCGGTGGCGTCGACTACACCGACGCGTTGCGCCGCACCGGCGTGTTCAAGTACCTGCGCACCGGCGGAGACCCGTTCAATTCCCTGGTCACCGACTTCGAGAAGCTCGATCCTTTCAAGGTCCCCAGCTGGGGCCCAACCGACAGTCCCGGCGCCACGCAGCTCATCGCCTATGTCGACCGGGTGCGCGAAGCCCACGGCCTGGGCGTGTTGCAGTTCCACGGCGTGGGCGGCCAGTACCTGTCCGTCAGCGCGGATGCCCACGCCAAGCTCCTGGCGCACCTGGTCACGCATCCCGACGTGTGGGTGGCGCCGTTCAGCGAAGTCATGGACCACGTCATGGCGCACAGTCGCTAGACTTGGCCCCCTCTGCCCCGGGGGGACGATCGATGGACCAGTCATCTCGCGCCAGGAAATTCCGCGAACTGCATGCCAGCGGCACGTTCGTGATCGCCAATGCCTGGGACGGCGGCTCGGCGCGCGTCCTGGGCTCGCTCGGGTTCGCCGCGCTCGCGACGTCGAGCGGCGCCGCCGCGGGCGTACTCGGCCGGCTCGATCACGGCATCACGCTGGAAGAGTCGCTGGCCAACGCCAGGCTGATCTGCGACTCCACCGACCTGCCCGTGTCCGCGGATCTCGAGAAGGGTTTCGGCGACGCGCCCGCGGATACCGCGCGAGCCATTACGCGCGCCGCAGAAGTCGGCCTCGTGGGCGGATCCATCGAGGATGCCACGGGCGTCAAGGACGCACCGATCTTCACGCTGACGCTCGCAGCCGAACGCATCGCTGCGGCGGTCGAAGCCGCGCGAGCCTTGCCCTTCCCGTTCACGCTGACCGCGCGCGCCGAGAATTTCCTCAACGGCCGCGCCGACCTCGACGACACCATCCAGCGCCTGCAGGCGTACGAGCGCGCGGGTGCGGACGTGTTGTTCGCGCCGGCGCTGCCGACCCTCGATGCCGTGCGCACCGTCTGCAGCTCGCTCACGAAGCCCGTGAACTTCATGGTCGGCATTCCGGGCAAATCCTTTTCGGTCGCCGAGCTCGCAGCCGCGGGCGTGCGTCGCGTGAGTCTCGCCACCTCGCTGTATCGCGCGGCCATGACCGGGCTCATCAACGCGGCGCGCGAGATCCGCGAGTCCGGAACCTTCGGCTACCTGGACCGCATGGTCACCAGCGCCGAATTCGCGGGTTATCTCAAGAAACCCACGGCATGACGCGAGGCATGAGGCTGGTTCAATGCGAGCCGCGGCGCCACTCCGACGCCATCCTCGCGATCCTCAACGACGCCATCGTGAACTCGACGGCGCTCTACGACTACAAGCCACGCTCGGCCGAGAACATGGTGAGCTGGTTCGAAGCCAAGGCCCAGAAGCAATACCCGGTCATCGGCATCGAGAACGAGGCGGGTGATCTGCTCGGATTCGCGAGCTACGGTCCGTTCCGCGCGTGGCCAGCCTACAAGTACACCGTCGAGCATTCGGTCTACGTGGATGGTCGCTTCCGCGGCCAGGGTGTCGGACGCAGCCTGCTTCGGGCCGTGATCGCGGCGGCGCAAGAGCAGCAGTACCACGTCATGGTGGGTGGCATCGATGCCACCAACACCGTGAGCATCAAACTGCACGAGAGCCTGGGCTTCACGGCGTGCGGCATCGTGAAACAGGCGGGATTCAAGTTCGGACGCTGGCTCGACCTGGCGTTCTACCAGTTGATCCTGGAGACACCGGCCGCGCCGGTGGACGGATAGCGCGACGCGCGAGGGGGTAGTTTGAGAATACCTGGCCTGTGGAGCCTGCTCGCGGCAAGCCTGTGCGGCATGTCGGCCGCGCGCGCGGAGCCCGTGACGTTCGAGTGGTTCGAATATGCGGGACGTGATGCGACGTTCTCCGCCGCGCTGCCGCCCGGCAATTTCCACAATCCCATCCTGGCGGGCTACTACCCCGACCCGAGCGTCACGCGCGTCGGAGACACTTACTACCTGGTCAATTCGAGCTTCGCGCACTGGCCGGGAATCCCGATTCACGAGAGCAAAGACCTGGTGCACTGGACGCTCATCGGCCATGCGCTCAGTGATCCGTCGAAGGTCAGCTTCGATGGCCTGAATATTTCCCGCGGAGTGTTCGCGCCGGCGATCTCCTATCACGACGGCACCTGGTACATCGTCAACACGCTGGTGGATGCCGGCGGCAACTTCTTCGTCACGGCGAAAGATCCGCGCGGCCCCTGGTCGGACCCGGTCTGGCTCAAGGAGATCGACGGCATCGATCCTGCTTTCTTCTTCGACCAGGACGGCAAGGCCTACATCCTCAACAATGGTCCGCCCGAGGGAACTCCGCAGTACCAGGGCCATCGTGCCATCTGGATCCAGGAGTTCGACACGCGCACCCAAAAACTCACGGGGCCGCGCAAGGTCATCGTGAACGGCGGCGTCGACCTCGCGAAGAAGCCCATCTGGATCGAAGGCCCGCACCTGTACCGCGTCAAGGACTGGTACTACCTGATGTGCGCCGAAGGGGGCACCGACCGCAACCACTCTGAAGTGGTTTTCCGCTCGACGTCGCCCTGGGGTCCGTACGAAGCCTGGAAAGGCAATCCCATCCTCACGCAGCGCGATCTGCCGCCGGGGCGCGAACACCCTGTCACGAACGCCGGCCACGCCGACCTCGTGCAGATGCAGGACGGCAGCTGGTGGGCCGTGTTCCTCGCGTCCCGCCCCTACCGGGACTATCTATTCAACACCGGTCGCGAAACCTGGCTGCTGCCGGTGAAGTGGCAGGACGGATGGCCGGTGATCCTCGAACCGGGCAAACCGATTCCCTATTTCCTCAAGGCACCGAAAGCCATGCCGAAGCGTTTCGAGGGAAAAACCGACGCGCTGGCCGGCAATTTTACCCGGCGCGACGAATTCGACCTGCCCGAGCCTGCACCCGAATGGCTGCAGATCTACGCACCGCGGGAGCGCTGGTTCGAGCTCGAGCAAGGCACGCTGGTGATCAATCCGCTCGATGTGAACCTCGATGCGAAGCGCAATGCCTCGTTTTACGCGCGACGCCAGGCGCACCTGCAGTTCTCGGCGAGCACGGCGCTCAAACCACCCACGCAGCCCGGCACGGCCGCCGGCATCGCGGCGTACCAGAACGAGAGCTACTGGTACTTTTTCGGCGCCCGCCGTTCGGAGGTCGGATTGCAGCTGTTCCTCGAACGGCACGCGGGCTCCGACCTGCGGGTCGTCGAGAAGACGACCATCGAGGCGCCCGAGACACTCAAGTTGATGATGAACGGCGATGGCGCCAACTACTCCTTCTTCTATGACGCCGGTGAAGGCTGGCATCCGCTCCAGATCGGTGACGACGGCTCGATTCTCTCCACGGAAAAAGCCGGCGGATTCGTCGGTACAGTTCTGGGTCCCTACGCTCGACAGGAATGAACATGCGCTTCAATGGAATCCCGCTACTTGCAGCCCTGCTCCTCGCACTCCCGGCCGGCGCCCAGCAGCCGCCCGTCTCCAATCCGGAGGCCGGCAAGGAGGACTGGCTGGTCCTGTTCAACGGCAAGGACCTCACCGGCTGGACGCCCAAGATCGCCAAGCATGATCTTGGCGACAACTTCGGCAACACCTTCCGCGTCGAGAACGGCCTGCTCGAGGTGCGCTACGACAAGTACAAGGGCTTCGATGGCCAGTTCGGTCACCTGTTCTGGAAAGATCCCTACTCTTACTACCGTATCGCCGTGGAGTACCGCTTCGTCGGCCAGCAGGCGCCGGGTAATCCCGGCGCGTGGGCACTGCGCAACTCCGGCGTGATGATGCACGCACCGAATCCGCGCACCATGCCGCGCGACCAGACCTTCCCGATCTCCATCGAAGGCCAGTTGCTGGGTGGCAATAGCGACGGCAAGCCGCGCTCCACGGCCAACATGTGCTCGCCCGGCACCGAGATCGTCTACCAGCACAAGCTGTACAAGGACCATTGCCTCAATTCGAGCTCGCCCACGTTCGACGGCGAGCAGTGGGTGCGCGCGGAGTTCGAGGTACACGGCTCCGGCACCATCACGCACTACGTCAACGGCAAGCAGGTGCTCGAGTACGAGCTGCCGCAGTTCGGCGGCGGCAACGTGGACAACTACAACACCGCCACCAAGATCGACGGCCAGCTCATCGAGGGCGGCTTCATCTCGCTGCAGAGCGAGTCGCATCCCATCGACTTCCGCAAGGTGGAGCTGCTGAACCTCGAAGGCTGCATGGACAAGGCGGCGTCCAACTACAAGAGCTACTACATCAAGCACGCAGCCGCAGACTGCAAGTTTGCCGACGGCGTGAAACCCGCGATGCGCCGCCCGGGCGAATACACCTTCATGCCCGGCTCATTGCTGCAGGAAGGCGTGCCGAAGGGCACGCTCGAGGGCCCGTTCGAATTCCACAGCAAGATCATCCCGGGCACCGTGCGACAGTACTGGATCTACGTGCCCGCGCAGTACAACCGCAAGAAGCCGCAGCCGGCGAATGTGCTCGTGTTCCAGGACGGCCAGCGCGCCACCAACCCGGAAGGCAGCCTGCGCGTACCGCAAGCCATGGAGAACGCCATTGCCAAGGGGCAGATGCCGGTGACCATCGGCATCTTCATCACGCCCGGAAATCTCAGCGAGACCTACCCCACCGACCTCGGCATGAAGAATCCGGATCATCGCAAGGAGGAGTACGACGCGCTCAACGACGCCTACGCGCGCTTCCTCATCGAGGAGATGCTCCCCGAGGTCGGCAAGAAGTACCGGCTCACGGACGATCCCGAGAAGCGCGCGATCGGCGGCACGTCGAGCGGCGCGATCGCGGCGTTCACGGTCGCCTGGCAGCGGCCTGACTACTTCCGCCGCGTGATCAGCATGATCGGCAGCTACACCTCGATCGGTTATTCGCCGGCGACGGCGACCGAGCCCATGGTGCCGGGCGGCGACCTGTACCCGACGCTGATCCGCAAGAATCCGATCAAGCCGATCCGCATCTATCTGCAGGACGGATCGAACGACCTGTCGAACGAGCACGGCAACTGGTTCCTCGCGAACCAGCAGATGTTGTCCGCGTTCGAGTACGCGAACGCCAAGGCTGACAAGGACGGCAAGCTCGGCGCGCGTTACGAGGTGCGGCACTTCTGGGGTGACGGCGGACATTCCGACCAGCACGGCGGCGTGCTGCTGCCGGAAATCCTGCAGTGGATCTGGACCAATGATTAATGGGGACATTCCTCATTTGCCAGCAAACGGGGGCAGACCTGAAGCAGGTCAGCCCCCGTTTGCCCGCGGAGCGGGCAAATGAGGGATGTCCCCCCGCGCCTCCAGACCTTCACGCACTCCTCGCCCATCGGGCACTGGAGCGTGAGCGTCTGGAGGACCGATCCGCGGCTGGCGGACGTCGTCACCAGCCTGTGGTTCGGCGAAGGCAAGACCGCCTATCAACGCGATCGCATCCTGCCCTCGGGCCAGAGCCAGTTGCTCATCAACCTCGGCCCGGCGCAATACCGCATCGAGCCAGGTCCTCCCGAGGTGCGCGTGCCCTTCGTGGACATCTGGTACTCGGGGCTGCACCAGCGCCCCATCGACACCGAGGCGCCACACGGCAACGCGTTGTTAGGCGTGGCGTTCAGCGCACACGGAACCTTCCCCTGGCTCGGCGAACGCATGGACGGCCTGTCGGACCGGATCATCGCGCTGGCCGACGCGCTCGGCGACGGCGCGCTGCGGCTGCGCGAGCGCCTGCTCAACACGCCCTCGCTCGAGGCGCGCTTCAGTTGTGTCGAGCGCTGGCTGATCGGGCGGCTCAAGCCACGCACCATCATTCACCCTGCGGTGCGCTGGGCCGTCGACCAGCTCGCGGCAAGCGTCGGTCGCATGCCCATCGAGCAGCTCGCCACGCAAACCGGCTTCACGCGCAAACATCTCGGCAACCTGTTCCAGCAGCAGGTCGGACTGACACCCAAGGCGCTGGCGCGCGTGCATCGCTTCCGCGGCGCATTGCAGCTGCTGGATCGTGCCGATGGCCAGGTGCCCTGGGCGCAGCTCGCCGACCAGTGCGGCTTCTACGACCAGTCGCACCTCATCAACGAATTCCGACGCTTCACCGGCCTGTCGCCCGTGGAACTGGTGCGCCGCGAACGGCCGGACAGCGGCAGCATCGTGCTGCGCTGAAAGGCACTTCCCATTTTTCCAAGACGGTCCGCCCGGGCCGGAGCAGAATCCCGACACGACAACAAAGGGAGGCGCTCATGCCTGAAATCAACTGGCTCGCCGTGATCGTCGCGGCCGTCGCGTGTTTCGCGCTTGGCGGGTTGTGGTACTCGCCCGTGCTGTTCGGCAAGGCCTGGCAGCGCGAAACCGGTCTCAGCGACGAAGTCCTGGCGAAAGGCAACGCGGTGAAAATCTTCGGGTTGTCCTTCGTACTCGCATTGCTCGCCGCGTGGAACTTCGCCAACTTCCTCGGCCCGCGGCCGTCGCTGGTGTTCGGCACCGCCGTCGGGTTCTCCGCCGGCCTGCTCTGGGTGGCGAGCAGCTTCGGCATCAACTATCTGTTCGAACGCAAGAGCCTCAAGCTGTTCCTCATCAACGGCGGTTACCACACGCTCCAGTTCACCATCATCGGGCTGGTGCTCGCGCTGATGCCCTGCAAGAACTGCGCATTGCCTGCCTGCCCCGCATGAAAGTCGAGCGCAAGGCGGATCACGCCGTCAGCGAAAGCTCCTGCAAGAGCGCGACCGGAAAGTCGCTGGCCGAGTGGTTCGAGGCGCTCGACCGGCATGGCGGCGTCGCCCTGGGACGCCGCGTCCTCTCCAAGTGGATGGAGCACGAGCACCAGGTCGAGCTGTGGTGGGCCACTACCATCACCAATGAATACGAGATCGCGCGCGGCGACCTCGCGAAGGATGGCAAGCCCAAGGGATATTCGATCTGCCCCACCAAGAGCATCAAGGCGAGCGCGAAGGACTGCTTCGACGCATTTGCCACCGACGAGGCGTTGAACCAGTGGTTTGGCCCGAAGAATGAAATCGACCTGCGTGACGGCGGCGGGTGGCGCAATGCCGACGGCAATCGCGCCACTTTCAGGAAGATCAATCCAGGCAGGAACATCCGGTTGATCGGCGAAGACGAAGGCCTCACCGGGCCCACGTCCGTGGAGATCAAGTTCGAGGGCAGCGGCGCCCAATGCACCGTGATGGTGGCCATCGAACGCCTGCAGACGCGCGCCGAGGCGGATGGGTATCGGCGTGCCTGGGCCGAGGCACTCGAAAAACTGAAGGCGTTCGTCGAAGCGAGCTAGTGGGTCGGCTTCGGTTCCGGCCGCGCCTTGTAGCTCTTCACCAGCATCCAGCGCATGAGCCCGGACATGTGCCGCGCCACGAAGATCATGACCTTGCCATGGAAGGTCACTTTCACTTCCCGTTTGCCCCGCAGGATGCCGCGCACCATCACCCGTGCGGCCTTGTCGGTCTTCATGCGCAGCCACGCCGGAATCGGATCCTTCGCCTCGGGATGAAATCCGCCGCGGTTGTCGACGCGCCGGATGTCCGAATCCACGAAGCCCGGAGAAATCAGCGTGCAATCGACGCCCGTTCCCTTGAGATCACCATGCAGCGCCTCGGCCAGCGCACGCACGCCGAACTTGCTCACGGCATACGGCGAGCCGCCCGGCGCGGAGATGTGCCCCGCGACGCTGCCCATGATCACGAAGCGGCCGTGCATTCGCTTCAACGCATCGAAGGATTCCTGGAAGGTGCGCAGCACGCCGTAGAAGTTGGTCTCGAGCTGGCGCCGATAGTCGTCGAGCTTCAGGTTCTGCACCTTGCCAACGATGCCGAAGCCCGCGTTCGCGATCACTATCGAGGGCACGATGTTCTGAGAGGCGAGCTCCGCCACCACGCGTGCGATGTCGCCATCCCGGGTCACGTCACCCCGATGCGCGGTCGCCTGCCCGCCCGCCTGCCGCAGTTCCCCGGCCAGCGTCTCTAACTGCTCGACGCGGCGGGCCACCAGCGCGACACGTATCCCACGGCGCACGAACTCGCGCGCCAGGCCGGCTCCGATGCCGGAGGAAGCTCCCGTGATCAGGACCGCGGGCTCGAACGTGGTGGCTGTCATGGGGTACACGTTCTAACATGGCGCCAGCCGTGAACGAAGCCCTGGAGATGAAGCCTTGAACTTCCCGCGTTTGCTCATGACCACCAGCGCACTGTTCCTCGCCCTGCTCGGACTGCCCTGCGTATTCGCACCCGACACCGTGCTCACGCGCCTCGCGGGCAGCACGTCGGTGCTCGCGGAGATCATCGTGCAACTCACCGGCGCGTTGTACGTCGGCTTCGCCGCGCTCAACTGGATGAGCCGAGGCAGTCTCATGGGCGGCATCTACGGCCGCCCGGTGGGTGTCGGTAACCTGTTGCACTTCTTCGCCGGCGCGCTCGCCGTGGTCAAGGTGATCCCCGTCATCGACACACCGCCGATCGCCTGGGTCGCGTGTGTCGGCTACATCCTGTTCGCGGTGGGTTTCGGGCTGGTGGTGCTCCGCAATCCGCTCGCCGCGAAGAAGGACGGGACATGAGACGGGCGAGCGCAGTCTTGTTCGCGCGCGATCAGAACAAGGTGGCAGCGTTCTACGCGGCGGTGTTCCGCGCGGAGGTCAGGAGCAGCGACGCGAATCACACCTCGCTGAACTGCGCGGACTTCGTGCTCACGGTCCACCAGATACCGGCCCACCTGATGCCCGTGGCCGATGGTGAGCCCGTGCAACGTCGCGAGGCCAGCGCCATCCGCATCGACTATCCCGTGGCGGACCTGGATCTTGCACGGCAAGAAGCCGGCAGGCTCGGTGGCTGCGTCGATGCGCAGCCTCCTCCCTGGGCCGGCGGCGATACGCGCTTCTTCCTCGGCCAGGATCCCGAAGGCAACGTGTTCGGCCTGAAGGTCGAGAGATGAAACCGGCGCTGCTTGCGCTCGTCGTGCTCGGACTGTCGGCCTGCGCGGCCGCGCCGGCGACGCGCTGCGCCGCGAGCGAGCGTCCATCCATCAACGAGCTCATCTATTTCGGCACGGCCACGCCCGATGGCGTCGTCACGGACCCGCAATGGGCCGAATTCCTGCGCGACGTGGTCACGCCGCGATTTCCCATGGGCCTGACTACCTGGCGCGCGTCGGGACAATGGCGCTCGAACGACGGCAGCCTGACCCGCGAAGACTCGCACGTGCTGAACCTGGTCCACGGCGACGATGTCGCCTCGGAACAGGCGGTACAGGAGCTCGTCGACGCGTACAAGACACGCTTCCGGCAGGAAGCGGTGTTGCGCGTGAAAACTCCTGCCTGCACCAGTGATTGAAGTTGCCGGGCCTCCCTGCCCGGCAACCTCCGACTCATCCGCGCGCCGTTACCAGTAGTACAGGCTCGCCCACGGGTACGTGCCCGCGGTCACCGAGAAGTAATAGTAACCATCGGCCGAACGCGTCAGCGGCAGCTGCCCGCAGCTGCGGGCCACGCCTCCGACACTCACGGTCCGCCCATCGAAGTTCGAGCAACCCCAGCCATTGATCGTGGCGTTGGTCCGGTAGCAGGCCGCGCCCGTGGTGTTGAAGTTGCCGGTGTTGCCCGTGAACGTGATCGGGTTGGCGCAGGTACCGCCAGTCCCGCCCGAGGTATTGAAAGTCGCCGTCACGTTGCGCGCCACCGTCATCGACAGCGTGCAACCCCCGGTGCCCGAACACGCGCCGCTCCAGCCGGCGAACGTCGAGCCCGAAGCCGCCGTCGCGCTCAGCGCCACCGAGGTGCCGTTGGCGAAGTTCGCCGTGCAGCTGCTGCCGCAGTTGATGCCGGTGGGGCTCGACGTCACCGTGCCGCTGCCCGTGCCCGCGCGCGTCACGGCCAGCGCGAAGCTCGAGGAGCCATTGAACGTCGCGGTCACCGCGCGCGCCGCCGTCATCGATACCGTGCAGGTGCCCGTGCCCGAGCACGCGCCGCTCCAGCCGGCGAACGACGAACCACTCG
>DATEII010000181.1:0-27965 GCA_035279135.1 Steroidobacteraceae bacterium | reverse complement strand
CGGCCCAGGCGCCCGCCCCGGCCGCGCCGCCCGCTTCGGACGCACCACCGGCCACGCCGCCGACGGGCGAAACGCCGCCCGCGGACCCGAGCTCCGGCGCACCCGTGCCGAAGCCGCAGTAAGTCCGCCCGCATGGCGACGCTGTTTGCCTCGGACCTGCACCTCGACAGCGAATCGCCCTGGGCCATCGACGCCTTCCTGGCCTTCCTCGACGGACCGGCACGTTCGGCCGAGGCGCTCTACCTGCTCGGCGACCTGTTCGAAGTCTGGGTCGGTGACGACGACGACAGCCCCGACCACGCGCGCACCTGCGCGGGCCTGAAGGCACTCACGGACAGTGGCGTCGCGGTGTACGTGATCCACGGCAATCGAGATTTCCTGCTGGGCGACGGCTTCGCGCTGCGCACCGGCGTCAAACTACTGCCCGACCCGGTGCTCGTGGACCTCTACGGCGTACCCACGCTGCTCAGCCACGGAGACGTGTTCTGCACCGAGGATCCTTCGTACCAGCAGCTGCGCAGCATCGTGCGCCGGCCCGGTTTCCAGCAGCGCTTCCTCGCGCTGCCGCTCGAGGCGCGGCGCACGCTCGCGAGCGCCGCGCGCGCCGGCAGCAAGGCGCACACCGAGCGAACGATTCCGACCATCATGGACGTGAACCCGGAGGCCGTGATCCGCGCGTTCCGCGCCACCGGCGCGCGCCGCCTGGTCCACGGCCATACGCACCGTCCCGCGATCCACCCGGGCGTGGTGGACGGCACGAATACCGAACGCGTGGTGCTCGCGCCGTGGTACGAAGCCGCGAGCTGCGTGAGCATCGGTCCCGAGGGCGTGCGAGAAATTCCGCTGCCGCGTTAGATAAGAAATGGGGACATTCCTCGTTTCCTAGCAAAAGGGGACAGACCTGCAGCGGGTCTGTCCCCTTTTGCCCGCCAAGCGGGGAAACGAGGAATGTCCCCATTTCTTATCGCGGTGGACCGGAGTGGAAGCGCAGCTCGCGATCCACCCCCGTCGCGAGCTCGGCCTCGCGCGTGGCGATGAGCTCCAGCCGCGCCGCGATCTCTTCCGCGTCGAACTCGCGCTCGGCGAACTCCAGGTAGATCTCGAAATGCCGTGCCTCGGAGCGCTCCAGTTGCTGGTAGAGCTCGCGCACCTCCGCGGGAAGGTGCTTCGACAGCAGCCGGAAGCGTTCGCAGGAACGTGCCTCGATCAACGCATGCACGATCATGAGATCGAGCTTGCGCTTGGGCTCGTGCGTGCGGACCAGCTTGCGCAGCTCGCTCGCGTATCGGCCGGGCTTCAGGCGCTGGGGCGGCACGTCGAGCCGCTTCATGAGCCGCTCCACCTGCTCGTAATGCTTGAGCTCCTCGCGTGCCAGCCGCGAGAGCGCTATGTTCAGGGCGCGGTCCTCGGGATACGCGAAGATCAGCGCCAGCGCGGTGGACGCCGCCTTCTTCTCGCAGTTGGCGTGGTCGACCAGTAACGTGGGCAGGTTTTCCACCGCCGCGTCGACCCAGGCGCGCGGCGTGGCTGCGCGCAGGATGGAATCGCCCGTGGCACGTTCGAAGCGGCGCGCCGCGGCTTCACCGCGCACCTTCACGACGGTGTTTCCGGCGCGCCCAGTGCATCGAGCGCGAACTCCATGAGCTTGGCGGCGGTGTCCGCGTCGGCCGGGCGATCGTTCGGATCCTTGGCCATGAGCGTGTCGATCAGCGGCTGCAGCGACGCGATGCGCTCGGGTAGTTTGGGGATCGGCGCCTTGGCGTGGTGCACCAGGATGGCCATGTGGTTCTCGGCATCGAAGGGCTTCTTGCCGGTCAGCATCTCGTACAACATGACGCCGAGCGCGTAGATGTCGCTGCGCGCATCGATGGGCTTGCCATGGCCCTGCTCGGGGCTCATGTAATGCGGCGTGCCGAAGATCAGTCCCTTGTCCGTGACTTCCATCTTGAGCGCCACGTGTTTGGCGAGACCGAAGTCGATCAACGCGATGCTGCCGTCGTCGCGCAGCATGACGTTGCCGGGCTTGAGATCGCGATGGAAGATGCCGACCTCGTGGATGGCCTGCAGCGCCAGCGCGAGATCGTGCGCATAGGTCAGTGACTGGCGCGCGGTCAGTCCCTCCGCCATGCGCTTGCGCAGGTCGCCGCGCGCGAAATGTTCCATGGCGAGGAACAGGTGATCGTCGGTCACGCCGAGGTCATAGATCTGCACGACGTTCGGATGTTTGACCTCGCGCAGGATCTCGAACTCCTGCAGGAAGCGCTCCATGGATTGATCGACGCCGGTCTCCTTGCGGATCGCCGGCGTCACCTTGAGCACCACCACACCGCCGATGTCGGCGCTCTCGGCGAGGAACAGGTCGGACACCGAACCTTTCGCGATCAGCTCGATGCGCCGGTAGGTCTTCAGGCGGCAGCCCGCGAAATCCTGCGCCATCTTCGCACCGGCCGACATGCGCCAGCGACTCTGCGCCCTGGCCTGCTCGTCGGCCGCGCGACGGATCGCGTCATTGAGCTTGGTGTGCTTGATCTTGGCCTTGCCCAGCACTTCGTAGGCACCCGCGGCACGCGCCTCGGCGGCGTCCGGCGAATCATCCGTCTCGGACAGGAAAATGACCGGCGCGAACCCTTCGCGTGCGGCGAAATCCTTGAGCCAGTCGATGCCCGAACCGCCGCGCCACTGGTGATCGAGCAGCACCACGCTGTAGCCCTGCGCGAGAAAACCCGGCGTCAGTGGCCCCCGCACGCGCGGGTTGTAGCTCACGAGATCGACGTCCGGCCAGTCACAGGAGATGTGATGCCGCAGCAGCGTGCGGTAGCGCGGATCGTCGTCGATGAGCATGAGTCTCATGGGCGGGCCGGATTAGAGCACGCGAGGGGGCACGAGGCCACGCAGCGACTTCGCGGTTTGTTTGATGCCGACCAGGATATCCCCGACGTTGGTACCGGTCGGCCCGGTGTGCACGAGGTCGCCCGCGGCTTCGAGTGCCGTGCCGGAATCGAACGCGGCAAACGCGCGTTGCACGTCGCAACCGCCGAGCTCGGCGCGTTCGACGGTGCCGGCATCGACGATGGCACCGGCATCTTCCGTCGGTCCATCACTGCCGTCCGTGCCCGCGGCCAGCACCGTCAGCGGTTCCTGCGGGCGCATCAGGCGCGCCAGCGCCAATGCAAGATGCGTGTTGCGGCCGCCGCGCCCGTGAATCGCCGGCAGGCGCACGGTGGACTCGCCGCCCCACACCACACCATCGGCGCCGGTGGCGCGCAGCGTGTCGAGAAAATGCGTAGCCACCTCGGCCGCGTCTCCGTCGAAGCGACGCGTGCCCGCTTCGAGTGTGAGCCCGCGGGCGGCGCCCGCTTCGACGGCCGCGTGCACCGCCTGCTCGACATTCGCAACCACCTTGCGCTCGATGCCGTCGAACTGCCCGTGGTGACGGCCTAACAACCCGGAACCGATCACGTCGACGTCGTCACCCGGAACGTCGGAGATGAACAGCGCGCGGGCGCGCCGCGCTCCGAGCAGGCGCGCCACGCCCCCGCCCTTGAGCCGCGAGAGCCGGGCACGCCGCGCGTTCAACTGCGCGATGTCCCACCCGGCGGCCAGTCCGAGCTCGTTGAGCGCGCGCAGGTCTTCGAGGCTGACGCCGGGCTGTAGCGCCTCGACCAGGCTCGAGCTGCCGCCGGATACGAGGAACAGCGGGGCGGCATCATCGGGCAGCGCCTGCAGTTGCCGCACGAGCTCCTCGCCCGCCGCCACGCTGCGCTCGTCGGGCAGTGGATGTGCGCTCTCGAACACGGTGACGCCGGGAGCCTGGCGCAGCTCGGCCGCCACGTGCCCATCCTTCGTGATCAGCAGGGTTTCGGGTGTACCGCCGAGTGCAGCTCGCGCGCCGAGCAGCATCGAGCTCGCGGCCTTGCCGACGGCGAACACGTGCGAGTGCCCGGCGCCGCGCGGCAGCGCCGCGGCGACGGCCGCACGGCCGTCGACCGCGCGCAACGCGGCATCCAGCAGTTCGAGGAGTGTGTGGCGCGCGCTCAAGGCGAGCGCAGCTCCATCAGGACTTGACGACCTTGAGTCCGCCGCGATCCGCTTCGCGGCGCGTGGCCTTGGCCGAATCCGAACGCTCGGATTCGAGGCGCGCCAGGTATTCCGGCGTGACGTCGCCGGTCACGTAGTTGCCGGAGAAGCACGAGGTGTCGAATTCCTTGATGCTCGAATGGTCGTGCTCGCAGGCGGCGATGAGATCGGCCAGGTCCTGGTAGACGAGCCAGTCGGCGCCGATGAGTTTCGCCACCTCGTCATCGCTGCGGCTGCTCGCCACCAGCTCGCTCTTGGCCGGCATGTCGATGCCGTAGACGTTGGGGAATTTCACCGGCGGCGCGGCCGACGCGAAGTACACCTTGCGTGCACCCGCCTCGCGCGCGAGGTCGATGATCTGCGCGGAGGTGGTCCCGCGCACGATCGAGTCGTCGACCAGCAGCACGTTCTTGTTGCGGAACTCGAGGTCGATGGCATTGAGCTTCGAGCGAACCGATTTTGCGCGTTGCTCCTGCCCCGGCATGATGAACGTGCGGCCCACGTAGCGGTTCTTCACGAACCCTTCGCGGTACTTCACGTTCAGGTGCTGCGCCACCTGCATGGCGCTGGTGCGGCTGGTGTCGGGGATCGGGATGACCACGTCGATGTCATGGTCCGGACGCTCGCGCTGGATCTTCTCGGCGAGCCGGTCGCCCATGCGCATGCGCGCGCGGTGCACCGAGATGTTGTCGATCAGCGAGTCCGGGCGCGCGAAGTACACGTACTCGAAGATGCAGGGCGCATGGCGCGTCGCGGTCGAGCAGACCTGCGTGTGCAGCCGGCCGTAGCTGTCGATGTAAACCACTTCGCCGGGCGCGACGTCGCGCACCAGCTTGAAGCCGAGCATGTCGAGCGCGACGCTCTCGGACGCCAGCATCCACTCGGCGCCCTTGGGCGTCTCGCGCTGGCCGAGCACCAGCGGGCGGATGCCGTTCGGATCGCGGAAACCGAGCAGCCCGTGGCCGATGATCATGGCGATGCTCGCGTAACCACCGCGGCAACGGCGATACACGGCGCCCACCGCCGCGAAGATATCCGCCGGCGTGACGCGCGGCGTGCCGACGCGCTGCAGCTCCGAGGCCAGCACGTTGAGCAGCACCTCGGAGTCGGAACTGGTGTTCAGGTGACGGCGGTCTTCACGCTCGATGACTTCGCCGAGTTCGCGCGCGTTGGTCAGGTTGCCGTTATGTGCGAGGCAGATGCCGTAGGGCGCATTCACGTAAAAAGGCTGGGCTTCGGAAGCACTGTCGCAGCCGGCCGTCGGGTAGCGCACATGGCCCATGCCCATGTTGCCCTTGAGCTCCTGCATGTGATGCTGCTCGAACACGTCGCGCACCAGGCCGCGGCCCTTACGCGTGAACAGCTCGCCGTCCTGGACGGTGGCGATGCCCGCCGCGTCCTGGCCGCGGTGCTGGAGCACCGTCAGCGCGTCATAGATGCGTTGATTGACTCCGCTGGTTCCGACGATTCCGGCAATGCCGCACATTCGCTGGGCCTCTCAGGTGGAGACGGGAAGTTTCTTCTCGATGCGCTCGATATTCTCGCCGACGATGCCTCGCAGGGCATCGGCGACACTGACCGCGTACGGCAGCAGGCGTGAACGTTTCCAGGAGGCATCCTCGTCCATGCGCAACGCCTGTACCGCGATGGTGAAGGCCCCTACGATGACGATGCCGCGCACGATGCCGAAGACCAGCCCCAGGAATCGATCCATGCCCGCGAACATGGAGACGCGAACGTAATGTCCAAGTATCACGGCCACCGCGCCGCCCAGCAGGAGGACGCCGACGAAGATGATCACGCGGGCGGCCCAGATGCGTAGGGGAGACCCTACCAGCACACCGCCCAGGTGCGGTTCCAGCGAGCTGCCGAAGCTCCAGGCCAGCACGATGGCCAGGAACCAGGTGATGACGGCGATGGATTCACGGAGGAGCCCGCGGACCAGGCCCATGACGGCGGAAATGACGATGATGGCGAGGATGATGTAGTCGACTGCGATCATTTAGCCTGCGACGTCCCCGGGTAAGGCGCGGCATTGTACTCGACGGCCGACGCCCGGACAGCGAAAGACGTCCCGGAGAAGTACGCGCGTCACGAAATCGGCACGATGCTGCCCGACTGGCCGATCCGCTTGAGCTGGGTGGCGAGCGCCTCGGCCGAGGCGCGGTCCCGCGTCGGCCCGACTCGCACGCGATACAACTCGCGCCCGTTGGTGGTGATGGGAGCGATGAAGGTGGTGAAGCCCTTGGCCGTCATGTCGCGCACCAGGCGCTCCGCGTTGTCCTTGCTGCCGAAGCTGCCGAGTTGCACCACGAAGCTGCCGCGGGGCGCAGTGGCGGGAGCCACGTGCGCTGTTTCAGCACGAGGAGCCGGGGCGGCGGTGACCGCGGGAGTCGGAGCGGGCCTCGGTGCGATGGCCACCGGTGGAGGCGCGGTCGCGACTGCTGTGTTTGGCGCCGGCGCGGGATTGGTGGCCACCTCGGATTCGGCAGGCGCAGTCGCCTCCTCGCCAGGGAGCGCACGTCCGGTCGACGCAGCGGGCGTCGGCGCGACTTCGGGCAAGGCCACCGGTGCCTCGTTGCCCTCGGGCGCCACGGGCTGACCCGCGGAATTCTGCGCATCGAGATCGATGGTGTAACGACGCATGCCCTCGCCGCTCGGCGAATCCGTCGCGGGATGCGAATCGCGCGGGCCGGTCAGCAGCTCGGGCACCAGCAACACGAACAGCGCGACCAGGATGATCGCGCCCGTCAGGCGTTGCTTGGCTCGGGATTCCATGGCGCGAACTATATCCCAAGGAATTCCAGCGCCGGCCCGACCGTGAGGAAGGAGCCGAACACCAGCACTCGATCACCGGGGCGCGCGGCGGCACGCGCCACGCCACAGGCCTCGCCGACATCGCGGGCCTGGGCGAGCACCGACGCGTTCGGCGGCAGCGCATCGGCGATCTGCTGCGTGCTGACCGCGCGCGCACCTGCGAGTGACGCGATGATCCAGGCGTCGACTTCGGTGGCCAGAGTCGCGGTGATGCCGCGGATGTCCTTGTCACCCAGGATTCCGCAGATCGCGAGCGTGCGGCGCGCACGCGGCAGGCGCCGCAGGTTGTCGCGCAGAGTCTCCGCCGCCTGCACGTTGTGGGCGACATCGAGGATCCATTCGACTTCGCCCGGCACCCGCTGAAAACGGCCCGCGACCGTCGCACCGCGCAGCGCGGCGCTCACGCTGGCGTGGTCCAGCCGCACGCCGAATCCACCGGCCACCACGGCCGCGAGCGCCGCGGCGGCATTGCCGACCTGGTGTTCTCCGGCCAGCGCCGGTCGCGGCAGGTCGCGCAGCTGCACGGCACCGCACTCGAAGTCCCAGGTGTCGCCGTGCGTGCGCACGCGATATTGCCGCCCGGGGGCTACCGGCTGTGCGCCGATCTCCTCGATGACTTTCCAGACCGAATTCGGCATCGGCGCCAGGCCGAGCACCGCGGGACGACCCGGACGGAAGATGCCGGCCTTCTCGCGACCGATCTGTTCGAGCGAATCGCCGAGCCAGTCCACGTGGTCGAGTCCGATGGAACACACCACGCCCACGTCCGCGTCCACGATGTTGGTGGCATCGAGTCGCCCGCCGAGGCCCACCTCGAGCACCGCCACGTCGACGGGTGCACGCGCGAACAGGTCGAGCGCGGCCAGCGCGTTGTATTCGAAGAAAGTCAGCGTGGTGGGTCCGCGCGCCGCGTCGATGCGCGCAAACGAGGCGATCAATGGTTCGTCGGGCGCCTCGACGCCATCGATGCAGATGCGCTCGTTGTAGCGCACCAGGTGCGGCGACGTGAACCGGCCGGTGCGTTTCCCCGCGCCACGAAACAGCGCATCGAGGTACGCCACGGTCGATCCCTTGCCGTTGGTGCCGGCCACGGTGACCACGCGGTGACGCGGCGGCAGCAGACCCATGCGTTGCGCCACCGACCGCACGCGCGTGAGGTCCAGGTCGATGGCACTGGGGTGTGACTTCTGCTGCTGATCGAGACAGTCGGCCAGCGAGCGCATCGGCGCCTTCAGGACGGTGCGGACGGAGCGGCTGCCGCCACCGGCGCGGATTCCGGCACTGCGGCCGGACGTCGCATCAGCAGGCGCAACATGGCGCCGAGTTTTTCACGCATGTCGCGGCGGTCGATGATCAGATCGAGCGCGCCATGATCGAGCAGGAACTCGCTGCGCTGGAATCCTTCGGGCAAGGTCTCGCGCACCGTCTGCTGGATCACGCGCGGACCGGCGAATCCGATCAGCGCGCGCGGCTCGGCCACGTTCAGATCACCGAGCATCGCGAGGCTCGCCGACACGCCGCCGGTGGTCGGATCGGTCATCACCGAGATGAACGGCAACCGGGCCTGCGCCAGGCGCGCGAGCGCGGCGCTGGTCTTGGCCATCTGCAGCAGCGAGAACAGAGCCTCCTGCATGCGCGCTCCGCCACTGGACGAGAAGCACACCAGCGGCGCCTTGTTCTCGATGCAGAAGTCGACGGCACGCTTGAAACGTTCGCCCACCACCGAGCCCATGGATCCGCCGAGGAACTTGAATTCGAACGCGCAGGCGACGATGGGCAAACCTTCCAGCGTGCCTGCGAGCGCGATCAGCGCATCGCGTTCGCCGGTGGCCTTCTGCGCGGCCGCGAGCCGGTCGCGGTACCGCTTGCTGTCGCGGAACTTCAGCGGGTCCTCGGGCGAGACATCGGCGCCCAGCTCGATCTGTTCGCCTTCGTCGAGGAAACGCGCCAGTCGTTCGCGCCCGCCGATGCGCATGTGGTGGCTGCACTTGGGGCACACGTTCAGATTGCGCTCGAGCTCGGCGCGATACAGCACGGCATCGCAGGCCGAACACTTGATCCACAGACCCTCGGGCACCGAACGCGTACGGCGTTCCGTCTTGATGCGCGAGGGCATGATTTTTTCGAACCAGGACATGTTTGGCGGCGGGCCCCTTTACGAAGTGCCGGCGATGATAACAGCGGCGGGAATTCCCGCATCGACCGCCGACACCGGCAGGCCGAACTCCGGCGGGTAGCGGACCACGGCCAGGTACAGTCCGTCGGGCGGCGCGGTCGCGGCGTTCTGCTTGCGATCGCGCGCGGCCAGCACCGCCGCCACCCGCCCGGGTGGGGATTCCCCGGAGCCGATGGGCATCAGCAGCCCGGCGATATTGCGGACCATGTGATGCAGGAAGGCATTGGCGGTGATGTCGATGCGCACCCAGTCGCCCTGCCGGGTCACCGTCAGGCGCTCGACCCGCCGCACCGGCGACTTGGCCTGGCACTCGACGGCACGGAATGCGCTGAAGTCGTGCTCACCCAGCAGCGTCTGCGCCGCGGCGTGCATGCGTGCCGCGTCGAGCGGCCGTCGCTCCCACGTGGCACGGCCGGCGGCCAGCGCGGGACGTGAATCGCGGTTCAGGATGAAGTAGCGGTAGCTGCGCGCCTGCGCGGCGTAACGCGCGTGGAAATGCGCGGGTACTTCGCGCACCCAGGCGACGCTCACGTCCGGCGGTAGATAGGTATTCGCGCCGAGACGCCAGGAGCGTTCGCTGCGCGGCGCTTGGCTGTCGAAGTGCACCACCTGTTCGATCGCGTGCACTCCCGCGTCGGTGCGGCCCGCACAGGTGCAGTCGACCGGCGCATCGGCCACGCGCGAGATGGCGCGCTGCAGGACGTCCTGGACGGTGTGGAGACCGGGCTGGCTCTGCCAGCCCGAATACGCGCGGCCGTCGTACTCGAGGCCGACCGCGAAGCGTGGCATCGGTTGCGCGAGTCGTCAGCCGGGCAGCGACTCGATCAGGCGCTGCGCTTCCTGCTTCTGCGAAGCCGACCCTTCGGACAACACCTCGTTGAGAATGTTGCGCGCACCATCCGGGTCACCCATGTCGACATAGGCGCGGGCCAGGTCGAGCTTGGTGCCCACTTCGGACAGCGTCACCGGCTCGAGGTCCGGGACGGCGAGTTCTTCGGTCGGGCTGCCGGGCAGCTCGATGTTGCCGCCGCCCAGGTCGAGGTCCACCTTGCGGCCGCCCATGGCGGGCTGCTCGCGGGTCGGTTCCACCGGGAAGTCGAGGTTGTTGCGATCGATGGCCGCCAGGCGTGAGGTCGACGAGACGTCGAAACCTTCGTCCGGCACTTCGAATTTCATCGAGGCCGTGGAGCCCGGATCGATGGGACGGCCCTTGGTGAGGTCCACGTCGCCGCCGAGTTCGCGATCCGTGAGGAACCAGGTGCCGCTCGCACCGTGCTCGGTGAGCTGCGAATCGTCGGCGCTGCCATTGCCATTGGCGCCGGCGCCGGAACGCGCGGCAGCGGCCCGCAGCAGTCGCTGTGAGTTCTCGTCGAGACCGGCCACCATGGTCGGGGCATTGGCATCCGGACCCGGCGAGCCGGGCACCGGCTTGAGGCCAATCGAGGAATCCGTCTGCTCGAGCGAGCCGAGCTCGAGGCCGAGGTCATCGAGCGCGAGCTCGGCGGTCTGCTCGGAGCTCAGTTTGCGACGCATGGCGTTGTCGACCTTCTCGCGAATGGTCGGCTCGTCCATGGGACGCAACGCAGGCTGTTCGACGGTCGGCGCCTCGGAACCGGCTGGCGTCATCTTGACCGTCATCTCGCGCGTGGTCTGGTTGGTGCTCTCGCGGTCCGGCAGCTGCAGGCCTTCGCCGGTCGCGTCGGGATCGCGCAGTGCACTGCTGAGGTCGAGGTCCACCGCATCGGCATTGCCGCCGCCGGTCACGTCCATGCGCTGGCTGACGTCGAACGGATCGAAGTCGACGCCACCGGCGCCGCCCCCGTCGAGGTTCAGGTCCACGCCCACCGCGCCACCCGCACCGCCTTCGGCGAACATCGGGTCTTCGGGCGCGATCTGCTTGCCCATGATGACGATCTTTTCCCACTCGCCCGGATCGGAGCTGCCGCGGCTCTCGGAAAGTTCGCGCGCCATCGAGAGGAACTGCTCTTTGTTGCCCCACACGAAAAACACTTCGAGCAGCTTGAGCTTGAGATCGCGACGCTGCGGCTCGCGCTGGATGGCGATGCGCACGAGGTCGGCGGCCTGGTCGTACAGACCATAGGCCATGTGGAAATCCGCTTCGGCCAGCGGATCGCCCTGGTCGAGATTGACCGCGGTTTCGCTGCTGATGGTCTCGTCCGTCCGCACCGACGGCGCGGTGAGCGGAATGTCCTGGGTCTCCTGCAGCGCGCGATGCGTGCCGGATTCCTCGACGAGGATGTCGTCGGGAATGGCCGCCGCCATCGCGGGCGCACGCATGCGGCCGGTGTCGGACAGTGAATCGACAGGCTCGGACAGGCGGTCGCCGCCCTGCTCGGCCAGGCGTCCGAGGCGATCGTCGAACTCGGCGTGCTTGCGCTTGCCGCGCGACTTCATGACGGCCATGACGAGCAGCAGCACCACGATGCCGGCGAGCGCCCACCAGTAGTCGAGAATCGAATCCAGCAGCGACGGCTCTTCCTCGGCGGCCGGAGTGGCCGTGGGCTTCGGCTTCCTGGCCGGCTTCGCGGGCGGTGTCTGCGCCGGGGTTGCGGCCGGTTCGGGCGTCGGCTCGACGGCCTGCGGCGCCGCGGCTTCCGGCGTGCTGGCCTCCGGGGTCGGAGCCGGCGTGGGCTCGGGCGTGGCAGCCGGCGTTTCCACGGGTGCCGGCGTCGGTGCGGTCTGCGCGGTACGTGCCTGCTGCTGCGAAGCAGCCAGCTTGGCCTGCAAGTCCGCGAGTTCGGTGTTGCGCAGCTCGAGCATGCGCTTGGATTCGGTGAGCTGGCCTTCGAGTTCGCGCACGCGGCCTTGCAGCTGCGTGACTTCGGCCGAGTTGTCGCTGCCCGAGCCGGCCGTTGCGGCGGACTCGCTGGGCGCCACGAGGCGCAGGCGACCCGCGCCACTGCTGCCGGAATTCGCCGCATAGGAACCGACGCTGCGACGGATTTCGTCACGGGCCTCGGTGGGCGAAACCGCGGCGACTTCGTCACCAGCGGGGATACGCAACACCGCGCCGGCGCGCAGGCGGTTCATGTCGCCTTCGAACGCTCCGGCGTTGCCGCGGTAGATAGAGACCATGAGCTGGTCCGTGCGCTGGCCGCTGCTCGCGGACAGCCGGCGCGCGATGGCGGACAGACTGTCACCGCGACGCACTTCGTAACTGTCGCCACCACCGGCGGGCGCAGGCGCCGCGGCCGTCGGAGCTTCCTGGAGTGCAGGACGTTCGATCTGTCCCGTGGACTGGCCCTGCGTGACGGCGGGCGCCGGCACCGGTGCGGCCGCCACGCTGTTCGGCGCGAACACCGGGGGATCGAGCAACACGGTGTATTCGCGCACCAGGCGACCACGCGCCCAGGTGGCTTCGATGAGCAGCGTGAGGAACGGCTCCGTCACCGTCTCGCTCGACTTGATGCGCAGGACCTGGCTGCCATTGGCGCCGCGATCACGCGTCACCGTCACGCTGGCCATGAACGGCGGCCAATCGAGTCCGTAACGCGCGAAGGTGTCCTTGGACGCCAGCCTGGCATCGAGGGTCGCGAGATCTTCGGGAGTCGCGTTGACCAGTTCGATCTCGGCGTCGAGCGGGGCGTTCAGCGGCGAATTCAGGTGAACGTCGCCGAGACCCAGTGCATGGGAGATTCCGGGCAGGAGCAGCAATGCCACTAAACCCCGGACGAGACCAATACGCATCATTCGCGTCTCCACAAGCGACCGTCGGCTATGTAAATTCTTTATTGAAACAAGAGCTTGGAGCCGAAACTTCCGGCCCAAAACTGCGACCGCCCGCAATATAACTTAAATATGCTCTCGCACCAAAATCACGGAGTTGGAATTCTGGGAGATGCATACGTTAAGTGGGGCTCGTGACTTATATCTTCGCCAATGCGTCGAACATAAAACGTGTCCCGGTTCGCGCCTTTAAGTGGTTGAAACGCCTCACTCCCGGCAGGCAGCCGCCTAACACGTCGCGTCGGAATCGGGGATTGCCTGAGCGGATGGCCCACCCCGTCATCGACGAGGACAAAACGCGAACGCGTTCACGGGATTGGTTGTCGGTCCGGGGTGTTCCCCGCCCCTCGCCCCCGCCGGCGGTCAGTGCCCACGGGCCCCGCCTCTAACTACCGGGGCCGGGTGATGACCGGCGTGGATGACTGCACGTCGGCGTTCTGTCCGCGATGGCGCAGGCAATGATCCATCAGCACGATGGCCAGCATGCTTTCGCAGATCGGCGTCGCGCGCAGCCCCACGCAGGGGTCGTGACGGCCCGTGGTTACCACGTCGACCGGATTGCCATTCACGTCGATGGTCTTGCCGGGCACCTGGATGCTCGAGGTGGGTTTCAGCGTGACGTGCACCACCACGTCCTGGCCGGACGAGATGCCGCCCAGGATTCCGCCGGCATGGTTGGTCAGGAAACCACCGGGGGTGAGTTCATCGCGATGCTCGCTGCCGCGCTGCGAGGCAGCGCCCACGCCCGCACCGATCTCCACGGCCTTGACCGCGTTGATGCCCATCATCGCGTGCGCGAGGTCCGCATCGAGGCGATCGAACACCGGCTCGCCCCAGCCGGGCGGCACGCCCTTCGCGATCACCGTGACCTTCGCGCCGAGCGAATCGCCCTCGCCGCGGATCTTCCACATGAGGTCCTCGAGCTCCTTGAGCCGCGCGGGATCGGGGCAGAAGAAAGGATTGTCGTACGCGGATTCGGGCTTCACGGGTTCGATGACGTGCGGGCCGATCTGCGACAGGTAACCGCTGATGTGCACGTCGAACTTCTCGCGCAGGTACTTGCGCGCGATGGCGCCGGCCGCCACGCGCATCACCGTCTCGCGCGCCGATGAACGACCGCCGCCACGATAGTCGCGGAAGCCATATTTCTGCTGGTAGGTGTAGTCGGCGTGGCCGGGACGGAAGCGATCCTTGATCTTCTCGTAGTCGCGCGAACGCGCGTCGGTGTTCTCGATGAGGATGCCGATCGAAGTGCCCGTGGTGCGCCCTTCGAAGACGCCCGACAGGATCTTCACCACGTCGCCTTCCTTGCGCTGGCTGACGAACTGCGACGTGCCGGTGCGACGGCGATCCACGTCACCCTGCAGGTCCGCTTCGCTGAGCTCGAGCCCGGGCGGACAACCGTCGACGATGCAACCCAGCGCCGGACCGTGGCTCTCGCCGAACGTGGTGACCGTGAACAATCTGCCGATCGAGTTACCCGACATACCGTTGCATCAGGCTGATGCCTTCTCCAGTTGTTCTCGCGTCAGCAGGAACACCCCGCCGCCGCCGCGTTCGAAATCCAGCCACATGAACGGCATGCGCGGATACGCGCGACGCAACGCGCGCTCGGTGTTGCCCACCTCGACCACCAGCAGTCCCCGCGGGCGCAGATGTCGCGCGGCTTCGCGCAGGATGATGGCGACCGAATCGAGGCCCTCGCGACCGGACGCCAGCGCATGACGCGGCTCATGCCGGTACTCGCGCGGCAAACCGCGCATCTCGCGCGCGCCGACATAGGGCGGATTGCTCGCGATGATATCGTACGAGTCAGCGGAAAGCGCCGCGAAATGATCGGACTCGATGAGACGGACACGGCGTGTTAGGCGCAGCCGCCGCCGATTGATCGCCGCCACCTCGAGCGCGCCCGCGTCGATATCGATTGCGTCGACCGTGGCGCGCGGGAATGCCTTGGCGGCCGCCAGCGCAATGCAGCCCGAGCCGGTACCCAGGTCGAGGATGCGGTCGACGCGCCGCGCGTCGATCCAGGGCGCGAACCGCTGTTCGATGAGCTCCGCGAATGGCGAACGCGGGATCAGCACGCGTTCGTCGACATGGAAGCGCAGGCCGGCGAACCAGGCCTCGTGGGTCAGGTAGGGCAATGGCACGCGTTCCGAGATGCGCCTGTCGAGCAGTGCATCGACGCGGGCCGCCTGTGCCGCGGTGACGCTCTTCTTCAGCGCCGCGGCCGGCGCGTCATGCGGCAGCCGCATGACGAAGTAGACCAGTGCGGCCGCCTCGTCCCTTGCATTCCCGGTGCCGTGACCGAAGAACACGCGGCCGCGCGTCAGCCGACGCTGAGCGCGGCTGATGAGGCTGGCCACGGTCGTCCTGTGAAATAATCGCGTCATGTCGAATCGTTACTGGATTTCGGTGGGCGCCATCGCGCTGGTCGCGGCGCTCGCGGGTGTGTACGTGGCGCGCATGTTGAACCAGCCCGCCGTGCCGTCGCTCGAATCGGGAACCTCGCTGCCGCAACCGCGCGTGCTGCCCGAATTCAACCTGGTGGACACGCAGGGCAAGGCCACCTCCACCGCGGCATTGCGGGGCCATCCCACGCTGGTGTTCTTCGGTTTCACGCACTGCCCCGATGTATGCCCGACCACGCTGGCGTTACTCGCCAACGTGCAGAAGCAGGCTGCGCAGCAGGATCCGGCCGTGGCCGGCATCAAGGTGGCGCTCATCAGCGTCGATCCCGAGCGGGATACGCCGGAGCAGCTCGGTAGTTACATTGCGTCATTCCGCGGCGATTTTATCGGCCTCACCGGCGACACGTCCGAAATTGTGAAGGCCACGCGCGCCTTCGGCGTGGCATCGGCCCGCGTCGATCTCGGCGGCGGCAACTACACCATGGATCATTCGGCCGCGGTCTTCGTGCTCGATTCGCAGGCCCGTATCGTGGCCGTGTTCACGCCGCCGCTGTCGGCCGCGGCGCTGACGCGGGACCTCGCGCGACTCGCCCCCGTGCTGAATCCACGCGCATGAGTGACGCACCCGGCGCGGGCGGCCGTGCATTCGTCGCGCTCCAGCACCTGCTGCCCCAGCACGGCATCTCGCGGCTGGTGCTCAGGGCCACGCGGTCGCGCAATCCGACGTTCAAGAACGCGCTGATCCGAATGTTCGTGCGCGGCTTCAGGCCCGACATGAGCGACGCCGTCGAGACCGAGCCCACCGCCTACGCCAGCTTCAACGAGTTCTTCACGCGGGCGCTGCGGCCCGGCGCACGACCGGTCGATCCCGATCCGCGCGCCATCGTCTCGCCGGTCGATGGCACCGTGAGCGAAGCCGGCACGCTGAACGAGGACCGGCTGCTGCAGGCCAAGGGGCATGAATACTCGCTGCGCGCGCTGCTGGCCGGCAACACCGCCTGGGAGCGAAGCTTCATCGGCGGCACCTTCGCGACTATCTACCTCGCGCCGTACAACTATCACCGCATCCACATGCCGCTGGCCGGCGAGCTGCGCGAATCCTTCTACGTGAAGGGGCGGCTCTTCAGTGTCAACCGCACCACGGCGCAGCTGGTGCCGGGCCTGTTCTCGATCAACGAACGCGTGGTGTGCGGCTTCGACTCCGCGGGCATGCCCTGGGCATTGGCCCTGATCGGTGCGCTCAACGTCGGCAGCATGGGTACGGTCTGGCATGGCGACATCACGCCGCGCGGATACCGGAAAGTCACGCCCCTGCCCATCACCGACGTGCTCGCACCAGTCGCGCTCGACAAGGCCGCGGAGATGGGACGGTTCAACATGGGCTCGACGGTGATCCTGCTGTTCCCGCCGCGCTCGGTCGAGTGGCAGGGCTCGCTCGCCGCCGGGCGCGTGCTGCGCATGGGCGAGCGCATCGGCACGCTGCGCGCCTGGCCATGAGCGGGCCTTGAACGGCTGGCGACCGACCGCGAGTCTCGCGGCGCTGCGGCGCCGCGCGTCCGCCCTGCAGATCACGCGCGACTTCTTCCGCGCACGCGCGGTGCTCGAAGTCGAAACCCCGGTCATGGTCAATGCGCCGGTGTCGGACGTGAACATCGGCAGCGTGAAGGTCGAGATGCCGGGCCATGCCGCGCCGCTGTTCCTGCACACCTCGCCCGAGTACGCGATGAAGCGACTGCTGGCCGCGGGCGCGCGCGACATCTTCCAGGTGTGCCACGTGTTCCGTGGGGCCGAACGCGGCCGCCAGCACAACCCGGAATTCACCATGGTCGAGTGGTATCGGCTCGACTTCTCGCTCGAGCAGCTGATGCAGGAAGTCGCCGATCTCGTGCGCGCGGTGCTGGGGGAGGATCTGCCCGTCGAGTTCGTGAGTTATCGCGACGCCGTGCGTCGCCACGCGGGCTTCGATCCGCTCGAGGGTGATATCGAAGAATTGCGGCTCGCCGCACGGGCGCTCGGACTCGACGAGCGGCACGCGCGCGAGGCAGCACGCGACGAATTGCTGGATCTCATCGTGGGTGCGAAAGTCGGGCCGGCGCTGGGTGCCACCGCGTTGACGTTCATGCATCGCTACCCCGCTTCACAGGCTGCGCTCGCGCGGCTCGACGCGCAGGATCCGCGGCTGGCGCTGCGCTTCGAGCTCTACCACCGCGGCATCGAGCTCGCGAACGGCTACCACGAGCTGACCAACGCCGCGGAACAACGGCAGCGCTTCGATGCAGACCAACAATCCCGCGCCGCACGCGGCCTGCCCGTGGCCGCACTGGACCAGCACCTGCTCGCGGCGCTCGAGGCGGGCCTTCCCGACTGCGCGGGCGTCGCGCTGGGGTTCGACCGCGTACTCATGCTGGCCTTGAATGCCGCCAGCATCGAGGATGTACTGGCATTCCCGACGGAGCGCGCATGACCACCCACGTCTCGCAGCACTACGATTTCAGCAGTCCCGACGCGGCCTACGCCGAGCTGGCGCGCGATCTGCGCGCGCTGCTGGCCGGCGAACGTGACCTGGTGGCGAATGCCGCCAACACCGCGGCGCTGATCTGGGAGGCACTGCCCGACCTCAACTGGGCCGGGTTCTACTTATATAAGAGTGGCGAACTGGTGCTGGGCCCGTTCCAGGGCAAGCCGGCCTGCGTACGCATCGCCATCGGCAAGGGAGTGTGCGGAACGGCGGCGCAACGTCGCGAGACCGTGCTCGTCGAGGACGTTCACGCCTTCCCCGGTCACATCGCCTGCGACTCGGCCTCGAATTCGGAGATCGTGGTGCCGCTGCTGCGCGGTGGCGAGTTGCTCGGCGTGCTCGACCTCGACAGCCCGAATCACGCGCGCTTCAAGGCACACGATGCCCGCGGCATCGAGGCGCTCGCGAAGATCTTCCTGGAATCTCTTCAGGAGCTGCGCTCCACGACGGAAAACGCCGTATAGCCAGGCGCTCACGCGCCACAACGGAAAACGCCGTATAGCCAGGCGCTCACGCGCCACAACGGAAAACGCCGGCGAAGCGCCGGCGTCCGTGAAGTGAAAGACCGGATCGAGGCGCGCTAGCTACTCGCTCTTGCCGCGCGAGATGTACTCGCCGGTGCGCGTGTCGATGCGCAGCACTTCACCTTCGTTAATGAACAGCGGCACTCGCACCATGGCGCCGGTCTCCATCTTCGCGGGCTTGCTGCCGCCGGTGGCGGTGTCGCCGCGCACGCCCGGATCCGTCTCGATGACCTTGAGCTCGATGTGCGGCGGCGGTGTGACCACCAGTGGCACGCCATTCCACAACGTGATGATGCAGACCGTGCCGTCCTTGAGCCACTGCGCCGCCTCGCCGACGGCCGATTCACCCGCCTGCATCTGCTCGTAGTTCTCGGGATTCATGAAGGTCCAGAAGTCGCCGTCCTTGTAGAGGTACTGCATCTCCGTGTCCATGACGTCGGCGGCCTCGATGGACTCACCCGACCGGTAGCTCTTTTCCACCGTGCGCCCGGTGCGCAGGTTGCGCACGCGGATGCGGTTGAAGGCCTGACCCTTGCCCGGCTTCACGTATTCGTTCTCGATCACCGCGTACGGGTCTCCGTCGATCAGGAGCTTCATACCGCCGCGAATTTCGTTGGTTGTGTAACTGGACATGGGATTCCCGCCTCTTTCGAGGAAAACAGCCTGAAAAAAAGACCGCGAATCATACCCACCCCGGGAAACCCCCGCCATACGAAAAACACCGCCCCCAACTGTGAGCCGGCTCTCAGCGGGCGGGCCGGGGGTCGGGTGGTAAACTCGCGGCGCTTGTTTGTGGGTGGGCCGCGCTGGGCCCGACCTCGTGCCGATCTCCCGGGGAGTCGACTTGACGGACAGTACCGCCGTTCCGCTGATCGTTTTTTCGCCGCAACGCGAGCCGTCCGAGTTCATCAACAGTTTGATGCGCAAGGCGGGCGAGCCGGTGCACTGCACATGGATCCCGGCGGTGCGCGATCTCGGTGACGCACTCGAACAACTCAACCCCGAGCTGCTGATCTGCGCCTACGTGCCGGATGCCGACGCCCGCCAGGCGGCTACGGTGCGCGACCAGCTCGCACCGCAGGTGCCGATGATCCTGGTGCGCCCGCAGATCTCCGAAACCGACATCGCGCTGGGCATGCGCCTCGGCGCACGCGACGTGGTCTCGTTGTCGGCCACCGAGCGCGTGCAGGCGGTGATCTCGCGCGAGCTGCGCACATTCCGGCTGGAACGCGCGCTCAATTCCACGTTGCAGTCGGCGAGCGACTATCGTCGCCAGCTGCAGTCCGTGCTGCAGCGATCGAACGACGCCATCCTTCAGGTGCAGGAAGGCATCGTGGTCGATGCCAACCAGACCTGGCTCGAGCTCTTTGGCTATGACGACTCCGGTGTCGTCGTCGGCCAGCCGTTGATGGACCTCTTCGACGATCGTTCGCATGCGGCTCTCAAGGGCGCATTGGTTGCCTGCGCACAGGGAAAATGGACCGACCATCCGCTCAAGGTGAACTCACTACTGGGCGATGGCTCGCAGCTGCAGCTGGACCTCGTGCTCACGCCGGGCGAATTCGAGAACGAGCCTTGCGTGCGCATCATGGTGCCCGCCAAGAAACGCGACGAACGCCAGCTCACCACCGAGCTCACCGACGCGGTGAAACGCGACAACACCACCGGACTGCTGCTGCGCCGCCCGCTGCTCGACGCCATCGGCGTGCGCATCGCGGCGCCGCCTGCCGGCGGCGTGCGTTTCCTCGCGCTGGTGCGGCCCGACAAATTCGCCGAGCTCGAAAAGGACGTCGGCGCGCGCGCTTCCGAACAGCTGGTCAGTGAATACGCGGCCACGTTGAAATCGCATCTCGGGCCCAATGACATCGCGGGGCGATTCGCCGGCGTGTCGTTCCTCGCGCTGCTCGAACGCGGCAATCCGCACGACATCGAAGCCTGGGCGGAATCGGTGCTGGCGCGGTTCAGCGAAAACACCTCGAACGTGGGCCAGCGCACCGTCCATTCGAGCTGCACCATCGGTCTCACCGCCGTACCCAACACCGGCTCCAACATCGATGCCGTCGTGGCCGACGTGCTCGAAGCCGTGCGGCGTGCGCGTTCGCAGGGCGGCAACCAGATCTACCATCTCGACAAGACCGACACCGACACCCGCGTGCAGGCCTACGACATGATCTGGGTGAAGCACATCAAGTCGGCGCTCATGGAGAACCGCTTCCGGCTCGTGCAGCAGCCCGTGGCCAGCCTGCAGGGCGAAGACCCGAACATGTTCGACGTGCTGGTGCGCATGCTCGATCACCAGGGCAAGGAAGTGTTGCCCGCGGACTTCATGGCCGCGGCCGAGCGCAACGACCTGCTCAAGAACATCGATCGTTGGGTGGTGGGCGCCTCGTTGTCTTTCGCCGCCAAGGCGAAGCCGGGATGCATCTTCGTGCGGCTGTCACGCGACAGCGTGGTGGACGGTGCCTTCATCGAGTGGCTGAAGACGCAGCTCGGCACTGGCAAACACGAACCGAAGCGCGTCTGCTTCCAGGTCACCGAGAGCATCGCCGAGCAGTACATGACCGCGGCCGTGGCGCAGCTCACGGCGCTCAAGCAGCTCGGTTTCCGCATCGCACTCGAGCGGTTCGGCTCCGGTCGCGATCCCTACAAGCTGCTGAATGTGGTGCCGCTCGACTTCATCAAGGTCGACGGCGCGCTGGTGCAGGATCTCGCCGCGAACCCGGAGACGCAGATCGTCGTCAAGAAACTCGTGGAACAGGCGGTCAAGCTCAAGATCGAGACCATCGCGGAACGCGTCGAGGACGCCAACACCATGGCCGTGTTGTGGCAGCTCGGCGTGCAGTTCATCCAGGGGTATTTCGTCAACGCACCCGAAGAAGTGGTGATGGCCGAGGGCATGGGCCGGCGCGGATGAGAGCTGCGTGGCGCCGATGGTTGTTCGCCGTGGGTGCGCTGCTGCCGCTGTGCGCGGTCGCGGACATGCCGGCCGGCACGAAGATCGAACGCAACGTCGTCTATGGAATGTACTCGGGCGCGGCATTGGTGCTCGATGCTTACCGCCCCGCGAAACCCAATGGTTTCGGCATCGTGTTCATCGCCGGCAGCGGCTTCCAGGCTGCGCCCGACTACGGCGCGCGACCCATCAAGGAAACGCAGATCGACCTCTGGGGTCCGCCGTTGCTCGCAGCCGGATACACGGTGTTCTCGGTCAATCATCGCGGCGCGCCGAGGTTCCACTACCCCGCCGCCATCGAGGACGTGCAGCGCTCGATCCGTTATGTGCGCGCGCATGCCAAGGACTACGGGATCGACGCCGCGCATCTCGGCGGGCTCGGTGGATCTTCGGGTGGCAATCTCATCGGCCTCGCCGCGGTACGCGCGGCGCCCGGCATCGCGGACGATGCGGACCCGGTCGATCGCGAGCCCGCGACGCTGCAGGTCGTGGTACTACGCGCCGCCGTCAGTGACCTGCGCAGCATGCCCACCGCCGAGGGCGCGAACTTCGTGGTCTCTTACATGGAGACACCGCCGGGAAGTTCGGCGGGGGTGAAGGCACTGTACGACGCCGCGTCGCCGGTGACGCAGGTGGGACCGGATGCGCCGCCGACGCTGCTGATCCACGGCGATGCCGACGCACTGGTGCCCTACTCGCAATCGGCGGCCATGGAAGCCGCGCTGCGCAAGGCCGGTGTTGCGACGCGGCTGATCACCGTGCCGGGCGGCGTGCATGGCGCCGATTTCGGCGGCGGCAATCATCCCGATTGGCCCAACTACTACGGCGAGACCGTCACCTGGTTCGACAAGTACCTGCGCGCTCGGTAGTCTGCGGACTCCCTCTCCTCGTGGAACCGTCGCCATGTCCGTTTATGGCCTGCTGACTTTCTGCGCCGTGTACGCGCTCGCCGTCGCCACTCCCGGCCCCGGTGTCGCGGCCATCATCGCGCGCTCGCTGGCGCATGGATTCAAGGGCGCGCCGGCCTTCGTCGCCGGGTTCGTGGTCGGCGACCTCGTGTGGTTCAGCATCGCGGCCACCGGCCTCGCCGCACTCGCGCGCACCGCGGCCACCGTGTTCGTGGTCATCAAGTGGGCCGGCGTCGTCTACCTGCTCTACCTCGCGTGGAAGTTGTGGACCGCGCCCGCCGAACGTGTGGCGGTCAGGGAGGACGACGATCGCCAGCACGGCTGGCGCGCCTTCGTCGCGAGCCTGATGCTCACGCTGGCAAACCCCAAGGCCATCCTGTTCTTCCTCGCGCTGCTGCCCACCGTCATCGACCTGGCGTCGTTGAACGCCGTGCGCTTCGTGGAGATCTCGGCGGCCATCGCCATCGTGCTGCCCGCGGTGCTGTTCACCTACGTGTTCCTCGCGGCCCGCGCGCGCGAGTTGTTCACGACGCCGAAGGCCGTGCGCCGCCTGAACCGCAGCTCGGGCGTGGCGATGGCAGGTGCGGCCGTCGTCGTCGCGACGCGTTAGCGCGCGACGCTAGGCCGCATGCAGCGGCGTCGCGGCGTCGTGGTTGCGCGGCGGAAATGGCATCAAAGAAGCAAGTACCACGGTCGTGAAAGCACTGAACACGACACCCATGAAGCGGCTTCCGTCGACATGGGCGATCTCCGTCCACAACAGCAGCAGCTCGCCCAGAGCGGTGAACGCCATCAGTACGAAGCAGGCGCGCACTTCCCGCTTCCGATAGCTGCTCCCCACGACGCGGTCGAAGACATTGGGCCTGCGTTTCACGCTGATGCCGACGGCCAGGACCAACATGAAGGCAGTGGCCAGCGAGAACACGAAGCCGCCCTGCACGTTGGCGATCCGGTCGGGATAGTAAAGGCTAGCTACCGGCCGGGCCACGACCGACGTGAACAACGATCCATACACCGCGAACTTCAGCCCGCGTGGCACGAAGGTTTCGAGGCTACGCGGCGTCAATGAGGCGCTGCGCTGCTCGCCGAGCGGAACGTTGGTTGTCAGCCATCGCCTGAAGGACACCGCGCCCAGGCCGAACAGCACGAACCCCACACCGAGCAACAAGTAGGCCGTTTGCAGAAGCGTGCGCCACGTGGGCACGCCGGGTGCCTTCAGCGCCAGCGGTTCCAGGTCGAGTCGGTAGGCCAGCAGCACCAGCACGCTGAACACCGTCCAGGCCTGCACCAGCAGGTTCCAGCGGCTCGACGATTCGACCTTTGCAATGCTCTGCGGATGGGCAGCAGCCCAATCGGGATTGCGGTCCGCCACGACCGCAGCCTTGAAATGTGCGGCACAGCGTGCCGCTACCAGGAGACACACGATCAGTTGAATCGCATAAACGGCGAAATCGATCCATTCGTTCATGGCTTCACCTTTGCGAGAACGCCTTTGAACAGCGCCGAGATCTCCGAGCGCGACAAACCGTCGCCCAGCAACTCGTTGATGGTCTGGCGCATTGCCCGCTCGGCGCGTCCGGATTTGGCACGATGGACTTCGTGTGCAGCTTCGTCGCGCACGAAAGTGCCACGACGCCCTGCCGTCAGGATGACGCCGCGGTCTTCGAGCAGTTTGTAGGCGCGGGCGACGGTATTCCGATTGATCTGCAGGTCGTCAGCAAGCTGGCGCACCGTCGGCAACGGATCTCCCGGCTTGAGCTCGCCGCCGGCCACGCCTCGTTGAACCTGGCGGACGATCTGCTCGTAGACCGGCTCGGGGGAGTTGGTGGCAATGCTGATTTCCATTTGTCCTATTAGTAACTAGGACAAAATAAAAAGTCAAGCTGGAAATGCCGCGACCCCCGGGGCCGCGGCGCGCCGCTTCACTTCACGTCCTCGAACCGCCAGTTCAGGTCCACTGTGGCCTCGCCACTGTACTTGCCCGTGTGCAACGCGTTGCTCGGGCCCTGCACGAGCTTGAGGTTCGCGGTCTTGCGGCCGCTGCGCGGCGCATGGCGCAGCTGCTCGCTGACCCAGGTCAGTATCTCCCCGTGGCCGAACTCCGTGGCCGTCGATGTCGTGGTCTTGCCACCGACCGTCTTCGACGTGGTGCCCTGGTAGTGAGGCGCAATCGCGCCGTCGGTCCAGATCGACCCATCCTGCGTATCGAGCACGGCCTGGTGGAAGTTGCAGACCAACCGCAGCTCGTTGGCGTTGTTGTCGTAGTTGACGGCCTCCTTGATCGTGTACGGGACCGCACCCGGGACGTCACCGTACGTGCCGTTGGTGGTGCGATCCACATACGTGTGGACCCTGGCGCCGCAATTGTCGAAGCCGAGGTAAGTCAGGTAACGCGGAGGCTCCTCGCCCGTGTATGCCACGGCGTTGCCTTGGCCCTGGTTCATGTTCGCCAGCATGAGGTCGTTGGCTTCCTGGCCGAGCTTCATGAGGCAGTTGGTGTCGGTACCGCAGGCAGCCTGCTTCTTCTGCAGGTAGGCCTGCATCTCCGCCTGCGACATCTTCTTCGCGGGAGCCCTGCCCTGCGCCTGCGCGACCTTCGCGTTCACGCCAGCGGCCATGCCCATCATCTTTTGTCCGTACTCGGGATCCTTGGTGTTGAACTGCTCGAGGTCACCTTCTGCATTCAGGTACGTGACGAGCGTGTAGCCCTCACGGAACTTCGCCGAGCTCTGGTCGCTGCCGTTGCCAATGACCTTTTCCGTGCCTTCGACCTTCACCTCGATGGTGAGACGTGCGCGCTTCGGTGCGGCCTGCGCCTCGGCGTTCAGGAGCCAGAGCGGCGCGAGCAGCAGCGCCAGACGAACGGCATGAGACATGAAACAACTCCCTGGAATAAAACGAGGGCGCGGAGACTAAGGTCCCCGCGCCCGGTAAACAGCAGCCTGAAAGTTATTCGACTTCCAGCACGTCGACCGTGCGCCAGCCGCGCGGCAGCACCGAGCCGCGTTGCGCGCGCTCGCCGCGATAGTCCTTGAGATCCTTCCATTCGATGGTCATCTTGCGATCGCCCGAGCGCACGATCAGCGCCTTGTCTTTCGGCACCACCGCCATGCCGGTGAGGAAGTCCTCGCGCGACGCGAATTTCTTCGAGGGAATGTCGAACAGCTTGTTGCCCTTGCCGCGCGGCAGCTCGGGCACATCCTTGACCGGGAATACGAGCAGCTTGCCGCCCTCCGACGTCACGGCGACGAGTGCGTCGTCGCCAGGCACGGGTGCCGGCGGCAACACCAGCGCCCCCTCGGGCAGGCTCAGCAAGGTCTTGCCGGCCTTCTTGCTGGCGTACGCTTCCTTGAGGCGCACCGTGAAGCCGTAGCCGGCGTCGCTCGCGACCAGCCACAGATCCTCGGGTTCGCCGATCATCACGCCGCGCCACTTGGCACCATCCGGCGGATCGAGGCGCGACGACAACGGTTCGCCGAGGCCGCGCGCCGAGGGCAGCGAATGCGCCACCAGGCTGTACGCGCGCCCGGTCGAATCCAGGAACACGGCCTGCTGCACGCTGCGCCCCTTGGCCGCGTGCTGGTACTCGTCGCCAGTTTTGTACTGCAGCGTGCGCGGGTCGATCTCGTGTCCCTTGGCACTGCGCACGAAGCCGCCCTTCGACAGCACGATGGTCGAGGGCTCATTGGCGATCAGCTGCGATTCGTCGATGGCGACCGCGGCCTCGCGCTCGACAATCTTCGTGCGGCGTTCGTCGCCGTATTTCTCGGCGTCCGCTTCGATCTCGCTCGCGATGAGCTTCTTGAGCTTGGCCTTGGATTTCAGCGTCGACTCGATGTCTTCCTTTTCCTCGCGCAGCTTCTTCTGCTCGTCGCGGATCTTCATCTCCTCGAGCTTGGCGAGGTGCCGCAACTTGGTCTCGAGGATGGCTTCGGCCTGGATGTCGCTGAGCTTGAAGCGCTTCATGAGCACGGGCTTCGGCTCGTCCTCGCGACGGATGATGCGGATCACCTCGTCGAGGTTCAGGTACGCGGCCAGCAGGCCGTCGAGGATGTGCAACCGCTTGTCGACCTTGTCGAGGCGGTACTGCAGGCGGCGCGTGACGGTCTGTGTGCGGAACGTGAGCCACTCGTTGAGCAGGTCGCGCAGGCCCATGACCTTGGGCTTGCCTTCGAGCGTGATGACGTTGAGGTTCACGCGGTAGTTGCGCTCGAGATCCGTGGTCGCGAACAGGTGCGCCATGAGCTGCTGCACGTCGGCGCGCTTCTTCGGCTCGATGACGATGCGGATGCGTTCCTCGTGGTCGGACTCGTCGCGGATGTCCTCGACCATGGGCAGCTTCTTCTCGCGCATCTGCGCGGCGATCTGCTCGATGACCTTGCTGCCCGATACCTGGTACGGCAGCTCGGAGATGACGATGACATCGTCCTCTTCCTTGAACACCGCGCGCGCCTTGAAGGTGCCGTTGCCGGTGTTGTAGATCTGCAGCAGGTCCGAGCGCGGCGTGATGATCTCGCCGCCCGTGGGCAGGTCCGGGCCCTTCACGTATTTCATGAGCGTGCGCGTCTGCGCATCGGGCTCGTCGAGCAGGTGGATGCAGGCTTGCGCGACTTCACGCAGGTTGTGAGGCGGGATGTCGGTGGACATGCCGACCGCGATGCCCTGCGTGCCGTTGAGCAGCACGTTCGGCAGGCGCGCCGGCAGGAACGCCGGCTCTTCCATGGTGCCGTCGAAGTTCGGCTGCCAGTCGACGGTGCCGTCCGAGAGCTCGGACAGCAGCACCTCGGCGTAACGCGTGAGCTTGGACTCCGTGTAACGCATGGCCGCAAACGACTTCGGATCGTCGATCGAGCCCCAGTTGCCCTGGCCGTCGATGATCGGGTAGCGGTACGAGAAGTCCTGGGCCATGAGCACCATGGCTTCGTAACAGGCACTGTCGCCGTGTGGATGGAACTTGCCGATCACGTCGCCGACGGTGCGCGCGGACTTCTTGTGCTTGCTGACGGCCGACAGGCCGAGCTCGCTCATCGCGTAGGTGATGCGCCGCTGCACCGGCTTGAGGCCGTCGCTGAGCGAGGGCAGCGCGCGATCCAGGATCACGTACATCGAATAGTCGAGGTACGCCTTTTCCGTGAAGGTGCGGAGCGGTTGCTTCTCCACACCTTCGAAATTCATTTCATCTTGCACAGTAGTTTGGTCCCCCAAACGGAGTGAGAAGTCAGGGTATGACTTCGGCCAAATTGCCCTTCTCTTCCAGCCAGTCCTTGCGGTCGGAAGCGCGTTTCTTCGCGAGCAACATGTCCATCAACTGGTCACTGTCGTCCTTCGCGGCCACGGTGAGCTGCACCAGCCGGCGCGTACGCGGGTCCATGGTGGTTTCCCGCAGCTGCGAAGGATTCATCTCGCCCAGGCCCTTGAAGCGCGTGACCACGGGCTTGGCCTTGGTTTCCTTGCTGTTCTCGATCTTCTTGAGCGTCTGGTCGCGCTCCGCGTCGTCGAGCGCGTAGTACACGTTCTTGCCGGCATCGATGCGGTACAGCGGCGGCATGGCGACGTACACGTGGCCATTGGTCACGAGCGGCCGGAAGTGGCGCAGGAACAGCGCGCACAGCAGCGTCGCGATGTGCTGACCGTCCGAGTCGGCGTCCGCGAGGATGCAGATCTTGTGATAACGCAGGCCGGAGAGATCATTGGTGCCCGGATCGATGCCGATCGCCACGGAGATGTCGTGCACCTCCTGCGACGAGGCGATCTCACCGACCGACACTTCCCAGGTGTTCAGGATCTTGCCGCGCAACGGCATGATGGCCTGCGTCTCGCGATCGCGGGCCTGC
>DATEII010000180.1:0-22284 GCA_035279135.1 Steroidobacteraceae bacterium | reverse complement strand
CTCGGCCCCGCCGTGCAATGGGAAGAGTCGCGCGCCAAGTTGCGGCAACTCGTACCGGCAACCTTCCAGGGCACTTTGATCATCACCGGCTTCATCGCCTCCAAGCCGAACGGCGTGCAGACGACCCTGGGCCGCAACGGCAGCGACTTCTCCGGTTCGATCTTCGGCTCGCTGCTCGATTCGGCCGAGATCCACATCTGGACCGACGTCGACGGCGTGCTCTCGGCGGATCCGCGCCGCGTGCCGGACGCCAAGGTCATCGATTCGCTGTCGTACAACGAGGCCATGGAGCTCGCGTACTTCGGCGCCAAGGTCATCCATCCGCAGACCATGGCGCCGGCCGTGGGCCGTGGCATCCCGATCTGGATCCGCAACACCTTCGCGCCCGAAAAGCAGGGCTCGCTGATATGTTCTTTGCCGACCTCCAAGTTACCGGTGAAGGGCATCACCACCATCGAGAACATCGCGATGGTGAACGTGGAAGGCGCCGGCATGATCGGCGTGCCCGGCACGGCGCACCGCCTGTTCGGCGCGCTGCGCGAAGAGGGGATCTCCGTGATCCTCATCTCGCAGGGCAGCTCCGAGCATTCCATCTGCTGCGCCATCCCGGGCAAGGAAGCGGCGCGCGCCAAGCGCGTGGTGGCCGAAGCCTTCGATCGCGAGATCAAGGAAGGCCAGATCCAGAGTATCCAGGTCGACGAAGGCCTGGCGTGTCTCGCCGTGGTCGGCGACGGCATGGCGGGCCTTCCGGGCATCTCCGGCCAGGTGTTCAACGCGCTGGGTTCCGCCAGCGTCAACGTGCACGCCATCGCGCAGGGCGCTTCCGAGCGCAACATCTCCGTGGTCGTCGACCAGAAGGACGCGACGCGCGCGCTGCGTGCCGTGCACTCCGGGTTCTATCTATCGCCGCACACCATTTCCATCGGCCTCATCGGCCCGGGCGCCGTGGGCAAGGTGCTGCTGCAGCAGATCGCCGCGGAACGCGACCGCCTGCTGCGCGACTTCAAACTCGACCTGCGCGTGCGCGGCATCATGACCAGCAAGAAGATGCTGCTGTCCGAAGCGGGCGTGCCGCTGGATGCGTGGAAACCCGCGCTCGACGCCAGCAACGCCGCTGCGGACGTCGCGAAGTTCACCGAGCACCTGCACGTCGACCACCTGCCGCACACCATCATCATCGACTGCACCGCCGATGAAAGCGTGGCCAAGCACTACGCGAAGTGGCTCGAGGCCGGCATCCACGTGGTCACGCCGAACAAGAAGGCGAACTCGGGTCCGCTCGAGTACTACGACTCGCTGAAGGCGGCGCGCAAGGCCGGCGGCAGCTCCTATCTATACGAAGCGACCGTGGGCGCGGGCCTGCCGGTGATCTCCACGCTGCGCGACCTGCGCGAGACGGGCGACAAGCTTTCGAGCGTGGAAGGCATCTTCTCGGGCACGCTGGCCTACCTGTTCAACGTGTATGACGGCAAGACGCCGTTCTCCGACATCGTGCGTGACGCCAAGGCCAAGGGTTACACCGAGCCGGATCCGCGCGACGATCTCTCGGGCACGGACTTCACGCGCAAGGTCATCATCCTGGGCCGCGAGATGGGCCTGAAGATCGAGATGAAGGACGTGAAGGTGGAAAGCCTGATCCCGCCCGGACTCGAACAGGGCACGCCCGACGACTTCCTCGCCAACCTGCCGAAGTTCGACGGCGAGATGAAGAAGCGATTCGACGCCGCCGCCGCCAAGGGCAAGGTGCTGCGTTACATGGGCCGGCTCACGGCCGACGGCAAGGCCACGGTCGGCGTGGCCGAGCTCGATCGCACGCATGCGTTCGCCAATATCGCACTCACCGACAACGTGGTGCGTTACGCCACCGAGCGCTACAACACCAATCCGCTGATCGTGCAGGGCCCGGGCGCGGGTCCCGAGGTCACGGCCGCGGGCGTGTTCGCGGACCTGCTGCGCGTGTGCTCGTACCTCGGGGCGCACCTGTGAGCCCGGTCGTCTCGCACATGACGCGCGCCACCGCGTTCGCGCCGGCCTCGGCGGCCAACGTCGCGATCGGTTTCGACATCCTCGGTTTCTCGGTCGACGTGCTCGGCGACTCGGTGACCATCGAACGCACCGACAAGCCGGGCGTGGTCATCACCGGTTCCACGGGCGTGGTCACCGACATTCCGCGCGAGCCGGAGAAGAACACGGCCGGTCGCGCGCTGCTGGCGATGCAGCAGGCCCTGAATCCCGGCTTCGGCTTCTCCGCCTCCATCCACAAGGGCATCCCGCTCGGCTCGGGCCTCGGTGGCTCGGCGGCCTCGGCGGTCGCGGCGGTGGTCGCGGCCAATGCGCTGCTGGAAAAGCCGCTCAGCAAGATCGAACTACTCAAGTTCGCGATGCAGGGCGAGGCGGTGTCGTCGGGTTCCCTGCACGTCGACAACATCAGCCCGAGCCTGTTCGGCGGCCTGGTGCTCACCGTCGGCATCGACAGCCCGCGCGTGAAACAGATCCCGGTGCCGAACGGCATCCGCGCCATCCTCGTGCATCCGCACCTGTTCCTGTCGACCAAGCAGGCGCGCGGCATCCTGAAGAAAGAAGTGCCGATGTCGGACTTCATCTGGCAGACCGCGAACCTCGCGGGCTTCATCTCCGGGTGTTACTCGAACGATCTCGACGTGATCCGCGCCTCGTTCGAAGATGTGATCATCGAGAAGCAACGCTCGCAGCTCATCCCGGGCTTCGACGCGGTGCGCGAAGGCGCCATGGCCAACGGCGCGCTCGGCTGCACCATCTCGGGCGCAGGCCCGTCGATGTTCGCGTGGTCGCTCGACGCCGATGCGCCGAAGGTGCGCGACGCGATGGTCGCGGCGTTCAAGGCGGCCGGAAAGGAAACCGACGCCTGGATCGTGCCGATCAGCTCGACGGGCGCGCACGTCGTTGGCCCCTGATCGAAGCTTACGAACATGAAATACCTGAGTACCCGAGGGCAGTCGCCCGCCGTGAGTTTTGGGGTCGCCTTGTCGCAGGGCCTCGCGCCGGATGGCGGCCTGTACATGCCGGAAACCTGGCCGTCACTGCCGCTGGCGGCTTTCGATGGCGCGGAGCGGCTGGCCGACGTGGCCGCGGTCATGCTGCAACCCTTCGTGGCCGGCGATCCGCTCGAGACCGAGCTGGCCTCGATCACGCGTGATGCCTTCAACTTCCCGGCGCCGCTGAATGCCGTGACGCAGGATGGCCAGTTGTCGGTGCTCGAGTTGTTCCACGGCCCGACCGCGGCGTTCAAGGATTTCGGCGCGCGGTTCCTCGCGGCCACCATGCAACGGCTTCGGACCCCGGCCTCTCGTCCGCTCAATATCCTCGTGGCCACCTCCGGCGATACCGGTGGCGCAGTCGCGGCCGCTTTCCATCGCCGGCCCGGCATCGAAGTCTCCGTGTTGTTCCCGAAGGGGCTGGTGTCCCCGACACAGGAGCGCCAGCTCACCTGCTGGGGCGACAACGTGCATTCCTTCCGCGTGAGCGGCAGTTTCGACGACTGCCAGCGCCTGGTGAAGGACGCCTTCGTGAATCCGGGCCTGCGGCAGCGCTTCGAGCTGTCGTCGGCCAACTCCATCAACCTGGGCCGCCTGCTGCCGCAGGCCGTCTATTACGCGGCGACCAGCCTCGCGGTGTACCGGCGCCACGGCGTGGTGCCTAACTTCATCATCCCGAGCGGCAACCTCGGCAACTCCGTCGCCTGCGTGTGGGCCCGCAAGCTGGGACTGCCCATCGGCCGCATCGTGCTGGCGTTCAACGCCAACCGCACGGTCCCGGATTTCCTGCAGAGCGGCGAGTGGCGTCCGCGCCCCAGCGTGCCGACCCTCGCGTCGGCCATGGACGTCGGCTCGCCAAGCAACATGGAGCGGTTGCGTGCCCTGTTTCCGGACCTCGAGGGCGTGCGCGGCGCCGTGCGCGCCGAGAGCGTCACGGATGCCGACATCCAGGCCCGCATCCAGTCGGATTTCCGCGACTACGGGAAAGTCTGGTGCCCGCACACGGCCACGGCGGCCGAGGTGTATGCGCGCATGAGCCCCGCGGAGCGCGGCACGCCTCAGCATGGAAACGGGCCCTGGGTCATCGTCTCGACGGCACACCCGGCGAAATTTCGGGAAATCGTGGAGCCGCTCATAGGGCAACGAATCGAAATGCCGGAAAGCCTTGCTAAACTGTTCTCGCGTCCCGTGTCCGCGACCGAGCTCGACCCCGATCTCGCCGCATTGACCCGGGCGCTGGATACAACAGCGAGCAAGAATTGAATCCGCCGTTCGGCCTCACCCAGTTGCAGTTCGCGATGATCGTGGCGGGCGCAGTCGCGCTCGCACTCATCGGATTCTTCGGCGGCCGCGCCTACGTGCTGCGGCGCCGCGATGCGCGCCGTGTCGCGCGAGTGACCGGTGGTGCGGCCGACTACCTGCGCAACGTGCTCGTGCCCGATGGCAACGGCGGTGACTATCACCTCGATTTCGTGCTGCTCACCAGCCGCGGCGTCGTGATCATCGACATGCGCGACATCGCGGGCAACGTGTTCGGCGGCGACCAGATGACCGACTGGACGCTCATGGACGGACCTCGTCGCCGGACTTTCGTGAACCCGCAGTCCGGCCTCTACGACCGCATCGCGAGCGTCAAGGCCATCGCGAACGACGTGCCGGTGGAAGGGCGCATCGTGTTCACACGGCGCGCCAAGTTCCCGAAGGGACTGCCGCGTTTCACCGTGATGCTCGAATCCATCGCCGCGGAGTTTCCCAAGCTCGGCGCGACCGAGCTCGAGATCGCCGTCTCCAAGTACCGCCCTGGCTGGGCGCGCATCAAGGAAGTCTGCAAGCCGAGTCCGCACTGGCGTGCGAACCCGGTTGCCGTGGCCTGAAACCCGTCGGCACGCCCTCGATCGTGCCCCGCTGACATAACCTCCGTCCTAGTACTTTTCGTGAGTAGTTTGGTCGCGGCGTGACATAAACACCGTGATCACCGCACAAAATTGCACTAAGTAACCTGATCCGTCGCTTGTCACAGACATGGGCGTATGCTCGCGACCAATTTCAATCGCGAGGGACGGATCTCATGCGCTCGAAAGGTCTCACCAGGTTCCTGCTTGCTTGTTTCAGCCTGGTCGCGAGCAGCCATGCTGCCGCACAGGGCGTCCGTTTCAGCGAACTCCACTACGACGACGTCGGCGTCGACGATGGCGAACGCATCGAGGTCGCGGGTCCCGCCGGTATCGATCTGACCGGCTGGCGCGTGCTGCTGTACAACGGCGCGACTGGCACCGTGTACAACACGCAGACGCTGAGCGGGGTGCTCCCCGCCACCTGCGAAAACCGCGGCGTCACCGTCATCAGTTATCCCGTCAACGGGATCCAGAACGGTGATCCGGACGGCATGGCGCTCGTGAATCCCGCCGGTGGCGTGGTCGAATTCCTGTCCTATGACGGCGTATTCGCGGCCGTCGACGGGCCCGCCGCGGGCCTGACGTCCATGGACATCGGGGTCGGCGAAAGCAATGACACGACCCCCGCGGGTCGCTCGCTGGCCCGCCGTCCCAATGGCACCTGGGCACCTTCCGCCGCCAACACGTTCGGCGCCTGCAACGACCGCGACGTCAATGCGCCCGCCGAGGTAGTTAGTGTGTCGGTGGCGCCCTCGAGCGCCACCCTGAACGTTGGCCAGACCGTGACGCTGGGCGCCACCGGGCTCGACCCGGGCGGACAGGCGGTACCGGCCAATTTCACCTGGACGAGCTCCAATACCGCGGTGGCGACGGTCGACGCGCTGGGTGTCGTCACGGCGGCCGGCGGCGGCGACGCCGTGATCACGGCGCGCGCCACCAATGGTGTCGCGGGCTCGGCGAGCGTGCACGTGAATGCGGGACCCACGAGCTCGTCGTCGCCCGTGCGCTTCAACGAGATCCATTACGACAACGTCAACGTCGACACCGGCGAGGCCATCGAAGTCGAAGGCCCGGCGGGAACCGACGTCAGCGGTTACAGCATCGTGCTCTACAACGGCAACGGCGGTGTTCCGTACGGCACCGTCACGCTGAGCGGCACGCTGCCCGAGAGCTGCGTTGCGCGCGGCGTGGCCGTCGTGAGCTTCCCGCAGGACGGCCTGCAGAACGGCGCGCCCGATGGCATGGCGTTGTTCGACAACACCGGCGCGCTCATCGAGTTCCGTTCGTACGAGGGCACCATGACGGCCCTCAGCGGACCGGCGATGCCCGTCAGCTCGGTGGACATCGGCGCGCAGGAATCGAACGGCACGCCAGTGGGTCTGTCGCTGCAGCGCAATTCGAGCGGCGTGTGGGTCGCCGCGCGTTCGACGTTCGGGGCCTGCAATGCCGAGGAACCGACCAACACCGAGAGCCACGTGGTGATCACCGGACGTACCAGCTCCGACGTGCCGCTGCCGGTGGGGTTCCAGGACCAGCTGTTCGCGCGCGAGGTGGACTTCAACAACCAGACCGTGCCGAGCACCTTCACGTGGATCTCGGAGACGCCCGCGATCGCGAGCATCGAGCCGAATGGCGTGATGACGGCGCATGCCGAAGGCTCGGCCATCCTGCGCGCGACGGCCGAGGACGGCACCACGTCCACGATCACGCTGGCGACGCAGGTCGCCGTGGCCAGCACCACGGCGCAGTACGGCGGCAACGCCGAGTTCGGCGAGCCGACGGATGCGGATTCGAGCGACGACTACATCGTGCGTTATCCGCAGTACACCGCGTCGTACAACCCGAACCGCGGCACGCCGAACTGGGTGGCCTATGATCTCGACGCCACGCATTTCGGCGCCGAGGATCGTTGTGACTGCTTCACCATGGACCCGGCGCTGCCCGCCAGCTTCCCGCAGATCAGCACCGCGGACTACACCGATTCGGGGACCTTCGCCGGTTACGGCATCGACCGCGGCCACCTGGTGCGTTCGTTCGATCGCACCTCGGGAAGTCTCGACAACGCCTATACCTATCTATTCGACAACATCGTTCCGCAGGCGGCGGACCTCAACCAGGGTCCGTGGGCGGCGTTCGAAACCTTCCTCGGCGACGAGGCGCGTTTTGCCGACCGCGAGGTCTACATCATCGCGGGTGTCGCGGGTAACAAGGGCACGCTGAAGGACCAGGGCAGGGTGGTCATCCCCGCGTCGACCTGGAAGGTTGCCGTGCTGCTGCCGCGTGATCGTGGCCTGAGCTCGGTGCGCGACTACCGCGATCTCGAAGTGATCGCGGTCAACATGCCGAACGAACCCGGCGTGCGCAACGTCGACTGGCACACGTATCTGACCACCGTCGATGCCATCGAGTCGCTCACGGGTTACGACCTGCTGGCGCTGCTGCCCGATGATGTCGAAGGTCCGGCCGAGAGCAACACGCAACCGCCGCTCGCGGCGTTGTCGGGACCCGCGGGTCTCGACGAAGGTGATGCGGGCACGTTCAGTGCCGCGGCGTCGGTCGATCCCAACGGCAGCATCGCGTCCTTCGCCTGGAATTTCGGCGACGGTTCGAGCGCGAGCGGCGAATCCGCGACCCACGTGTACGCGCAGGATGGCGTCTACCTCGTGACGGTCACGGTCACCGATACCGATGGCCTCACGAGCACGGCGTCACTCAGTGTGACCGTGGACAACGTCGCGCCGGAGCTCGGCGACTTCGACGACGCCACACTCGAGGCGGGCGACGCCTACAACGTCGAAGGCACCTTCGCTGATCCGGGGGCGGACGCCTGGACCGCGACCGTGGACTGGGGTGATGGCTCGTCACCGGCCCAGGCCATGCTGAGCGGCCATTCGTTCTCGCTCGCGCACGTGTACGCCACGGCGGGAACCTTCTCCGTTACCGTGACCATCGCCGATGACGATACGCAGACCAGCACGGTACACACCGTCACAGTCACGGAACCGCCTCCGCCGCCGGGACCGAGTCTGTCGCAGGCCTATCCGCTGATCGACCAGCTGGTATCCGCGCGCAAGATCTCGCGTGACTTCGGCAGCCTCATGAAGGGGCAGGTCACCGATGCGCAGAACTACATCAACCAGGGCAAGCTGGCCTCGGCGAGCTCGGTGCTCCGGATCGTCGTGCTCGAGCTCGACCTGCTGGTGCAGTTCCGCCAGATCACGGCGGCCGATGCGGCCCCGCTACGCACCCTGCTCACGCAGGTCATGGCGCAGCTGAACACGCCGCCCACCGCGAGCGCGATGCTCAAGTACCTGGCGCTCAAGAAGCACAAGAGCTGCAAGAGCCACCAGCGTCCCCGGATCCACGCGCAGGGTCACCCCATGAGGATCCACCGCTTCCGGTGACAGATCGGGAAAACCAGGCCTGACCGGCGGCGCGCAGGGACACCGGCTGCGCGCCGCCGAACCAGGCGGCGTCCAGGGAATCCTCAGCGGGGCAGCCGGAACAACCGTCGCGTGTTGTCGGTGGCCGTCCTGGCGACGGTTTCAACGGATTCAGCGCGTGCGGCGGCGACCGCGGCCGCCACATGCGGCAGGAAATGAGGCTCGTTGCGGCGAGATTTCGGCGCGGGCTTCAGGTCCCGCGGCAGTAGATAGGGCGCATCGGTCTCGAGCAGCAGACGGTCAGCCGGTGTGCCCCTGACGACGTCGCGCAGGTGCAGGCCGCGGCGTTCGTCGCAGATCCACCCGGTGATGCCGATGTGCAGGCCGAGCGCGAGGTAGGCATCACGCTCTCTCGCGCCTGCGGTAAAACAATGCGCGACCCCACCCGCGAGTCTCGGCGCGTAGTCGCGCAGGATGGCGAGGAAGTCGTCGTGCGCGTCGCGCTGGTGCAGGAACACGGGCTTCTGTGTCTCGACAGCGATCTCGAGCTGCCAGCCGAACGCGCGCCGCTGCAGGTCGCGCGGCGAGAAGTCGCGGAAATAGTCGAGGCCGCATTCCCCGATGGCCACGACCTCGCTTTCCCGGCCGAGCTGGCTGAGCGTCGGCAAGGCTTCGCGGGCCAGGTCCGCCGCGTGATGCGGATGTACCCCGGCGGTGGCAAATAGAAGTCCAGGATGTGCACGCGCCAGGTCCAGCGCGCGCGCCGTACCTTCCAGTGCCGATCCCGTCACGATCATCTGGCAGACGCCGGCTGCCCGGGCACGCGTGATGACGGCATCCCGGTCGGCGTCAAAGCTGTCATGGGTCAGATTTACACCGATGTCGATCAATTCCATTACTCTGAACGCCGCCGCCGGATATGGACGAAATTCTAGCGCGGCCCGGTCAAAGAAGATGGAAGGCGGAGGTCCACCGCCGCTCATTTGCGTCCATGCTCGCCTGGTTCGGCATGTGCCCGCACGCGTCGAGTTGGTACGCGGTAACCTGCAGTGCAGGGGCACGGCGAGACCCGCCCGCGATCTGCGCTCGCCCGATTTCCATCCCAGCGCGATATCCAGCTGGGATCGGCTCGATCCGCAGGAGGTCGCGCAGATCGATCGGTCACGACAGGTGCGAAAGATCGATGACGTGTTGTTGCGCGAACTCGGCAAGTAATCACGCGTCCCCACTTGGGCGCAACGCTGCGTGATTCGATCCGCCACTAACTAATCGGCACGCTCGCGCGCCGTGGTTCATCACTTCCGGCGCATGACAGATGACAGGTGTTCACTGCAGGGAATTCCATTACTCTTTGCGCCTGCATCGATCCTCGGCCACAAACAGGCAGAGTAATACACAGGGGATTCAGGGACTTACAGAGCATGCCTCTAGATTCAGATTCACTCGGTTCTCTGCGCATCGATCGCTCCGCGCCGGCCCCCGGCGGAGGCTCCGGCAAGCGACTCTTCTATATAGCCGGCGCGGTGGTGCTGGTGATCGCCCTGGGCGTGGCCTTGTGGATGTGGCTCGGTGGCAAGACCGTCGAGGTCAACACCGTGACTGCGGAAGCAGAGAGCACCGGCCCGAGCCTCGGCAATTCCGTGCTGAATGCCTCCGGCTACGTGGTCGCACGCCGGCAGGCCACGGTCTCCGCGAAGGTCACCGGCAAGATCCAGGAGATCTACGTCGAAGAGGGCATGGCAGTAAAGAAAGACCAGGTGCTCGCGCGCCTCGATCCGGTGAACATGCAGACCGTGCTGACCATGGCTCAGCGTGAGCTCGAAGCCTCGCGACGCAATCTCGCCGAGATCGAAGTGCGCCTCGCCGACGCGCGCCGCACGCTGGAGCGCAACGAGGCGCTCGTGAAGCAGCAGCTCGTGAGCCAGCAGGCGCTCGACGCATCGCGCGCGGAAGCCAACGCACTCGCGGCGCGTCTCGAAGCCTCGAAGGCCCAGGTCAAGGTGGCCGAGAGCCAGCTGGCCATGCGCCAGATCGACTACGACGATCTGCAGGTACGCGCGCCCTTCGCGGGCGTGGTCATCTCCAAGGATGCGCAGCCCGGCGAAATCGTCTCGCCGATGTCGGCCGGCGGCGGTTTCACGCGCACCGGCATCGCCACCATCGTCGACATGGATTCGCGCGAAGTCGAGGTGGACGTCAACGAGGCGTACATCAATCGCGTGAAGCCGAACCAGCGTGTCGAGGCGACACTCGATGCCTATCCGGACCTGACGCTTCCCGCGCACGTGATCAACCTCGTGCCCACGGCGGATCGCACCAAGGCGACCGTTCGCGTGCGCATCGGCTTCGACAAGCTCGAACCGCAGATCCTGCCGGAGATGGGCATCAAGGTGCGCTTCCTCGACGACCAGCCGGTGCAGGCCAGCAATTCCCAGGGTCCGCGCATCCGCGTGCCCACGGTCGCCATCCAGCGTGATGGCAGCGAGACCTTCGTCTGGGTGGTGAACGACGGCCGCGTCGAACGGCGCGCCGTCACCATCGGTCCCGAGAGCGAAGGCAACACCGAGGTGCTGGCCGGCGTGACCTCCGGCGAGGAACTGGTCTCGCCCGTGGTGCCGGGCCTCGAGGATGGTGGCAAGGTCAAGCTCGCCGAAGGCAATAGTTAGCTCACAGAGGTACAGGACATGGCCGCAGTGGAACAGAACAAGACCGATCCGATCGTCGCGCGGTTGCGAGGCGTCGCGAAGCAGTACCAGCGCGGCGCCGAAATCGTGCCGGTGCTCGAGAAGCTGGATCTCGACCTGCCGCGCGGCGACTTCGTCGCCCTCATGGGTCCTTCAGGCTCGGGCAAGACCACCTTGCTGAACCTGCTGGGCGGCCTCGATCGCCCGACAACGGGCAGTATCGAAGTCGAGGGCCTGGCCATCGATCGCCTCTCGGATGGCGCACTCGGCCGCTGGCGCGCCGACAACGTGGGCTTCGTGTTCCAGATGTACAACTTGCTGCCGGTGCTCACCGCCGAGCGTAACGTGGAGTTGCCCCTGTTGCTCACGAAGCTCGGCAAGGCGGATCGCCTCAAGCGCGTGCACACGGCACTGTCGCTGGTCGGCCTCGCGGATCGCATGAAGCACAAACCCAAGGAGCTCTCGGGTGGCCAGGAACAGCGCGTGGGCATCGCGCGCGCGATCGTCACGGATCCGACGCTGCTGCTCTGCGACGAGCCCACGGGTGACCTCGACCGCAAGTCGGGCGACGAAATCCTCGACCTGCTGCAGGCACTCAACAAGCAACACGGCAAGACCATCGTCATGGTGACGCACGATCCGCGCGCCGCCGAACGTGCCAATCGCACGCTGCACCTGGAGAAAGGACGTCTCGAGCGGGAGACCACCTGATGTTCCGCTGGCTGCCGCTGGTGTGGGCGAACCTGAAGCGCCGCAAGCTGCGCTTCGCGTTCACGCTCATTTCCATCCTGCTGGCCTTCCTGATGTTCGGCATGCTGGATGCGCTGCGCACCAGTCTCTCGCAGGCCGTGAATCTCGCCGGCGCGGACCGGATCATGAGCATGAGCAAGGTGAACATCACCGTCTCGCTGCCGCGCGGCTACTACGAGAAGGTCAAGGCGCTGCCGGGCGTGCGCGCGGTGGTGCCGCTCAACTGGTTCGGCGGCCTCTACAAGGACAGCAAGCAGCAGCTGCAGGTGCTCGCCTGCGATCCCGGGCAACTCGTCGCGGTGTACCCGGAGCTCAAGGTCAAACCGGAGGAACTCGAAGCCTGGAAACATGACCGGCAGGGCGTGATCGTGGGTCCGAACCTCGCGAACCAGTTTGGCTGGAAGGTCGGCGACCGCATCCCGATCCGCTCCGACATCTGGCGCAAGGGCAACGGCGGCGACACCTGGGAGTTCAACATCGTCGGCATCTACGATGCCAGCGGCTCGGGCGTGGACAAGTCCACGGTCTACTTCCACTACGACTACTTCAACGAGTCCCTGCAGTACGGCAAGGACCAGGTCGGCTGGATGGTCGTGCGCGTGGCGAACCCGGCGGAGTCCGACGCGCTCTCGAAGCGCATCGATGCGATGTTCGAGAACTCGCCCTTCGAGACCAAGACGGCCACCGAGCGCGAGTTCGTCAAGCGCGTGCTCGAGCAGATGGGCAACATCGGATTGATCCTCGTGTCCGTGACCACGGCGGTGTTCTTCACCATGCTGCTGGTGACCGCGAACACCATGGCGCAGTCGGTCAGCGAACGCACCAACGAGATCGGCGTGTTGAAGACGCTCGGTTTCAGCGGCCCGTCGATCCTGTCCCTGGTGCTGCTCGAATCGCTGTTCATCACCTTCGCGGGCGGACTGCTGGGATTGGGCCTCGCATGGCTGATGGCCGGCGGCATGGGCGAAGCCATCAAGGACTACTTCCCGGTGTTCAAGCTCGACACCGGCACGTTCATCACCGGCATCTCGTTGATGGTGGTGTTCGGGTTGATCACGGGCGCATGGCCTGCACTCACGGCGATGCGCCTCAAGATCGTCGACGCGTTGCGAAGGGTCTGAGGGTCGACATGTTCCGCTGGCTACCGATCGTCTGGGCGAACCTGAAGCGACGCAAGCTGCGGCTGGTGTTCACGTTCATCTCGATCCTGCTGGCGTTCCTGATGTTCGGCATGCTCGATGCGCTGCGCACCAGTCTCGCCGGCGTGGTCAACGTGGTGGGCGCGGATCGCGTACTCACCATGAGCAAGATCAACATGACCGTGCCGCTGCCGCGCGGGCACTACGAGAAGATCCGCGCCGTGCCGGGCGTCCGGGCCGCGGTGCCGTTCAACTGGTTTGGCGGTCTCTACAAGGACGGCAAGCAGCCCATCCAGATGCAGGCCACGGAGCCCGAGGCCTTCCTGCAGGTGTATCCGGAGATCAAGCTGTCGCCCGAGGCGATCAAGGCCTGGGAGACGAATCGCCAGGGCCTCATCATCGGCCCGGCGCTCGCGCAGCAGAAAGGCTGGAAGGTGGGCGACCGGGTGCCGATCCGTTCGCAGATCTGGCGCAAGCTCGACGGTTCGGACACCTGGCAATTCGACATCGTCGGCATCTATGAAGTGCAGGGCACGGGTGTCAGCAAGGTGGCGGCGTTCTGCCAGTACGCCTACTGGAGTGAGTCGCTGCAGTTCGGCAAGGACACGGCCGGCAGCGTTGCCGTGCGCGTGAACGATCCGTCGCAATCCGACGCGGTGGCGGCGCGCATCGACAAACAATTCGAGAACTCACCGTTCGAGACCAAGACGGCCACGGAGCGCGAGTTCGTCAAGCGCCTGCTCGAGCAGGTGGGCAACATCGGTTCCATCCTGGTCTCGGTGACCGCCGCGGTGTTCTTCACCATGCTGCTGGTCACGGCCAACACCATGGCGCAGTCGGTGCGCGAGCGCACCAACGAGATCGGCGTGTTGAAGACGCTCGGCTTCGGCGGCAACACCATCATGGCGCTGGTGCTCATGGAGGCGTTGTTCCTGACGCTCACGGGCGGCATCGCAGGGCTGGTGCTCGCCTGGTTCATGGCCAATGGCGTCGGCGCGTTGATCAAGGATTATTTCCCGTCATTCCACATCGGCGCGACCACGTTCACCGTGGGCATCGCGCTGATGCTGGTGTTTGGATTGATCACCGGCGCGTGGCCGGCATTGACCGCGATGCGTTTGAAGATCGTCGACGCGCTGCGTCGCAGCTGAGGTTTTCCCATGGCAAATCCGTTCTCGCAAATCGCCGCCGTCACCGGCATGAACCTGCGCAACATTCCACAGCGCTGGTCGTCCTCGCTGGTCGCGGTGCTGGGTATCGGCGGCGTCACGCTGGTGTTGATCGCGCTGCTGTCGATCGCCGCGGGCTTCCAGGCCGCGCTCGAGGGCAGCGGCTCCGAGGACGTGGCCATCATCATGCGTGCGGGCTCGACCAACGAGCTCTCGGGCGGTTTCGGCGTCGACACGGTGACGGTGGTCAGCGACGCGCCGGGCATCAGGAAAGCCGCGCCGGGCAAACTCGTGGATGCGAGCCTCGTGGGCAAACCCATCCTGTCGCCCGAGTTGTACGTGCTGGTCGACGGCAAGATGAAGGGCAAGGATGCAAGCACCAACCTGCCGCTGCGCGGCGTGAGCCCCATGGCGCCGCTGGTGCGCAAGAGCTTCGATCTCGTCGAAGGCCGCATGTTCAGGGAAGGCACCAACGAGGTCATCGTCGGCGACGGCGTGGTCCAGAGCTACGACGGCCTCGCCGTGGGCCAGGTGGTGAAGTGGGGCGGCGCCAATTGGACCGTGGTCGGTCGCTTCACCGACAAGCAGGGCATCGCCGAATCCGAAGTCTGGGGTGACACGCGCGTGGTCCAGCAGGCCTGGCGCCGTGGCAACAGCTTCCAGTCGATCCGCGTGAAGCTCGAGAGTCCCGCATCGCTCAAGACGCTCAAGGATGCGCTGACCAAGGATCCGCGCGTGCGCGTCGACGTGAAGTCCGAACGCGCGTTCTACGTGGATCAGCAGAAGCTCATGTCGACCATCATCAACTACGTGGGCTGGACTCTGGCTGTCATGATGGGCATCGCAGCCTTGTTTGCCGCGCTCAATACGCTCTACAACGCGGTCGCGAACCGCGTGCGCGAGATCGCGACACTGCGCGCACTGGGTTTCGGCGGTTTTCCCGTGGTCGTGTCGGTGCTGGTCGAGGCCATGATCCTCGGCGCCGTCGGCGGACTGATTGGCGGCGTGCTCGCGCTGGTTTTCCTGAACGGAATGCACAGTTCCACGATGAATTGGGCTTCGTTCAGCCAGATGACCTTCGCATTCACCGTGACGCCGCAGCTCATGGTCACCGGCATCATTTACGGACTCATCCTGTGCTTCATCGCTGGCATACTGCCGGGCATCCGGGCGGCACGGCTGCCCATCACGGCGGGCTTGCGGGAATTGTGAGACACGGACGAGCGCGGGTTCTCGGGACGAGTGTTGCTCTGCTGATCGCGGGCGGATTGCCGCCAGCGATGTCGCAGCCGGTCGGGAATTGGGCCGACGTCGAGGGTCGCATCCAGTACGCGTATTACACGGACGACGCGCGTGCGCTGGATGGCGTGCTCGATTCGCTCAAGCCGAAGCCCGTCGAAGGCGACGAGGCCAGTCCCGAGGAAGACCTCGCGATCCGCTCCTATTTCCGCGCGCTCGCGCACTACCGCCTCGCGCAGGTTTCGAGCAGCGGCAAGAAGTCGCAGGCGAAATCCGCGATCGATGATTGCGGCGAGGAAGTCGATCGCGCGGTCGAGGCGCTGCCGAAGGTGCCGCTCGGCCTGGATGAAACCCCGGTTGCGCGCCACCAGCGTGCCGAGGCTTATGCGCTCGGCACCGCGTGCACGCTCGCAGGCCGGGAAATGGTGGTGTTCGGCGGGCGCATCGGTTCGCGCATCGACGAGGCCGTGAAGCTCGAGCCCAAGAATCCGCGCGTGCGGCTGGTCGAGGCACTGGTGGCCTTCGATCGCGCGGGCAAGGATGCGGCGGCGAAGAGCGCCGCGTTGCAGAAGCTGCGCGCCGTCACACAGATGTTCGAGACCGCGCGCGCGGCGGAGTCGACGACACCCGAGTGGGGTGCGGCCGAAGCCTACGCATTCCTGGGTCGAGCGCTGTTCGACCAGCGCGACGTGGTGGGTGCACGCGAAGCGCTGGAGCGCGCGCTGCTGATCGCACCGGACTATGCCTTCGCGCGCCGGCTGATGTCCCAGATCACCCGTTAGGGCCCCGGGGCATTACACTGCGCCGATGAAATACGGGCACTTGTTTGCCCCGCTCGATCTCGGGTTCACGACGCTCGCGAATCGCATCGTCATGGGATCGATGCATACGGGGCTCGAAGACCGCGCGCGCGACTTCCCCAAGCTTGCCGCGTATTTCGCGGCGCGCGCGCGCGGCGGCGCGGGCCTGCTGGTCAGCGGCGGCATCGCGCCGAACCGTGCCGGCTGGGCCAAGCCCTTCGCGGGCAAACTCACGAGCGCGCGCGAGGTCGAGCAGCACCGCACGATCACGCGGGCGGTCCATGATGAGGGCGGCAGGATCTGCATGCAGATCCTGCACACCGGGCGTTATGGTTATCACCCGTTCATCGTGGCGCCGAGTGCGCTGCGCGCGCCCATCAATCGATTCAAGCCGCGCGGCTTGTCATCGGATGGCGTGCGCGACCAGATCCACGCATTCGTGCGTTGCGCCTCGCTGGCCCGCGAAGCCGGTTACGACGGCGTCGAGATCATGGGATCGGAAGGCTACTTCATCAACGAGTTCCTCGCGCCGCGCACCAACCAGCGCACCGATGAATGGGGCGGGGATCTCATCGGGCGCTCGCGCGTCGCGCTCGAGATCGTGCGCCAGACGCGCGCCGCGGTGGGCCGCGACTTCATCATCATCTTCCGCATCTCGGGCCTCGATCTCGTGGATGGCGGCGGCACGGGCGCCGAGGTCGAGTGGCTGGCCTCGCAGATGGAAGGCGCGGGCGCGACGCTGCTCAACACCGGCATCGGCTGGCACGAGGCACGTATTCCCACCATCGCGGGCATGGTGCCGCGTGGTGCATTCGGCTGGGTCTCGGCGCGCATCAAGGCGGCCACGCGCCTGCCGGTGATCGCCACGAATCGCTTCAACATGCCGGCCGAGGCCGACGCGATGCTCGCCACGGGCAGCGCGGATCTCGTTTCCATGGCGCGGCCGTTGCTGGCCGACCCGGAGCTGCCCAACAAGGCACGCGACGGACGCGAGGCCGAGATCAACACCTGCATCGCCTGCAACCAGGGTTGTCTCGACCGCATCTTCGAGAACGATCGCGCCACCTGCCTGGTGAATCCGCGCGCCGCTTTCGAGACCGAGCTGGTGTTGAGTGCGGTAAAGGCGGCGAAACGCATCGCCGTCGTCGGTGCCGGGCCCGCGGGACTGGCGACCGCGACTGCGCTGGCCGAACGCGGCCACCAGGTGACGCTGTACGAGGCCGCGCCTGAAATCGGCGGGCAGTTCCGCTACGCGCGCGAGATCCCGGGCAAAGAGGACTTCCGCGACACGTTGCGCTACTTCGCGCGCCGCATCGAGCGTACCGGCGTGAAGTTGCTGCTGCGGACGCGTGCCGACGCCATGATGCTCGCCGACTTCGACGAAGTCGTGGTCTCGAGCGGCGTGGTCGCGCGTATCCCGGCCATTCCCGGCATCGATCATCCGAAGGCCATCGCGTATCCGGACCTGCTGAGTGGCGCGCGCCAGGCGGGTGAACGCGTGGCCATCATCGGTGCCGGTGGCATCGGCTTCGACGTGGCCACCTTTCTCACGCATCGCACGGACGAGGACTACTTCTCCGAGTGGGGCATCGACCGCACCATGACGACGCGGGGTGGCCTGTTGCCGCCGCGTCCGGTGGCATCGCCCCGCCGCGTCTATCTACTGCAGCGCAAGGCCGAGCGGCTCGGCGCGACGCTGGGCAAGACCACGGGCTGGATCCACCGAGCTGCGCTCCGTTCACGCGGCGTGGTGATGCGCGGCGGTGTGGCCTACCAGCGCATCGACGACCAGGGTCTGCACATCAGCACGGAGAAGGGCACGGAACTCCTGGAAGTGGATCATGTCATCATCTGCGCCGGCCAGGAGTCCGTGAACCATCTCGTCACCGAGCTCGGGAGCACCGGCAAACCCGTGCACGTGATCGGTGGCGCGCTGCTGGCAGCGGAGCTCGACGCCGAGCGGGCCATTCGCGAAGGGACGCAGCTCGCGGCAAGGATATGAACGCGAACGATCACCAGATGGATCTGTTGAACGAGATGGTCGAGCCCGGCGACCTCGCAGTCGTGCCCGTCATTCGCGTGAGCCGCCGTGCGCGCCGGCTCGCCGTGCGCGTGTACCCGGATGCGCGCGTCGAGGTGGTGGTTCCACCGCGCGCCCGTCCGCGCGAGGTCGAATCCTTCCTGGCCGCGCAGCGTGAATGGATCGAAACCAAGCGCGCCCAGGCGTTGCGCAACCGACCGGCACCCGAAGTCTTTCCGCCCGAGAGCCTGGCGCTGGGACTGACCGGCGAGGATCTGCGCCTGCACCTCGCGGGGGGCACGGGTCGCCTGCACGTGATCGAGACGGAGGGGATGCTGCGGATCTCGGGCGCATTCACCCCGGCGACGCTGAAGGCCGCACTGCGCCGCTGGTTGCTCGCGGCAGCCCGCATCCGGCTGGAACCCCGGCTCGCGGCCCTGGCTGCCTCCACGGGTGTGCCCTACGAACGGCTGTCGATCCGCCGGCAACGGTCGCGCTGGGGAAGTTGTTCGGTGCGCGGTACCATCAGCCTCAATGCCTGCCTGCTGTTCCAGCGTCCCGAAGTGGTGGATTACCTCATCATCCACGAGCTCATGCACGTCAAGCACATGAATCATTCGAAGCGCTTCTGGCAGGCGGTGGAGCGCAACTGCGCCGACTGGCGCGCGCTCGATTGCGAGCTGCTGCAGGGCTGGCGCCACGTGCCGCGCTGGATCTTCGCCGACCACTGAACATGAACGACGAGAAAAAAGCGCCGCGGCGCGTCGATTTCGGGAACGAGGGCGTGCACTGGGATCTCGGCACGTCGCAGTCCTACGGCGAGTACCTGCAGCTCGACAAGCTGCTGGATGCGCAGAAGCCGAATTCCATCGAGCAGGACGAGATGCTGTTCATCATCGTCCACCAGGTCTCGGAACTGTGGATGCGGCTGGTGCTGCACGAGCTCACCAATGTCATGGAGTGCGTGCGCCGTGACAACCTCGACCCGTCGTTCAAGATGCTGGCGCGAATCTCGCGGGTCCAGGAAGAGTTGTTAGGCGCCTGGAGCGTGTTGTCGACGCTGACGCCGTTCGAGTACTCCTCGTTCCGCAATACGCTGGGCCGGTCCTCCGGGTTCCAGTCGCTGCAGTACCGGCTGCTCGAATTCACGCTCGGGAACAAGAACCGCGATGTGATCGCCGTGCACAAGGCGCGTGACCCGGCCGGCTACGAGCGCCTGGAGCGCGCGCTGCACGCGCCGTCGCTGTACGACGAGGTGCTGCGCGTGCTGTCACGTCGCGGCTATGGCATCCCCGAAGAGCTCATCGAACGCGACTTCGCCGAGCCGTACGAGCCCAGCAAGGCGGTGACCGCCGCGTGGCTCGGCGTGTACCACAACGCCGAGAAGGACTGGGATCTCTATGAGATGGCCGAGCGGCTCGTGGACCTCGACCAGAAATTCCAGCTCTGGCGGTTCCACCACCTGAAAACCGTCGAGCGCGTGATCGGCTACAAGCCCGGCACGGGCGGCACCGGTGGCGTGTCGTATCTCGCCAAGGCGCTCGAGCTCAAGTTTTTCCCCGAGCTCTGGCAGGTCCGCACGTCGATGTAGAAATGGGGACATTCCTCATTTTCTTGTCACAAACGTGAGGGCCATCGCCAGTGGAAATCCCCCGGTCGTTTGTGACAAGAAAATGAGGAATGCCCCCATTTCTGCGGGCGTGCTGGCAGGGGAGCTACCGGCACGCCCGCTTTCTTCTTCTCGTTATTCCCGACTGACTACTGCTGCGCGACCCACGCGTTGATCGACATCGACGACAGGCTGCTCACCGAAGTGCCGATCAGCGTCGGATAGCCGTTCACCCACGGGATGTCGCCGGTGTACCGCGCGCCCACGTAACCCTGCGGCCACAACTTGCTCTGTTCCCAGAGCTTGCCCTGGTCCCAGAGCTTGCTCTCGTCCCAGACGTAACCCTGGTCCCACGGGAAGCTCTGGTTCCACTTGAAGCTCTGTTCCCAGAGCTTGCCGTTCGGATTGACGACCGAAAACGTGCCGTCGGCGAGCTGGGTCACGCTGCCCATGTAGTGCTGCGTGCCCGCGAGATCGGCGGCGATGTTGAGACCCTGGTTGGCGCAGGTATTGACCGTGCCGTACACGGCGGCCTGCGCATCGACGAGACCCGTGCCCTGTTGCAGCGGGCTGTAGGCGAGCTGCCCCGCGGCGTTCACGGCCGGGTGCGCACCCGCCATGATGCGGCACTTCACCTGGTCGGGCGTGAGCATCGGGTTGGCCGCCATCACCAGCGCCGCGACACCGGACACCACCGCCGCCGACTGCGAGGTGCCCGACATCTGGAAGAAGTCGCCGCTGTTCATGTAGGTGGGATGATCCACCGCGATCTTCTGGTACGTGGCCATGAAGCCCCAGACGTGGCCACCGGGGGCGACGACATCGGGCTTCACGAAGCCTTCGAACGTGGGACCGGCGGCCGAGAACGATGCCAGGCGGTCATCGTTCTTGTTGTTCGTGTAGTTGTCGGTCATCGCGCCGACCGTGATGACGTACGGGATGTTGCCCGGCACGCCCACGGTCTGCGGCAGCGGTCCGCTATTGCCCGCTGATACGACGACGACGATGCCGGATTGCCACGCGCGCATCACGGCTTTATTGAGCGGATCGTCCCAATAGCGCGAACGCGCCGGGGCCCCTAGCGATAAATTGAGCACGCGGATGGCGAACTGCTGGCGATTGGTGACCACCCAATCGATGCCCCGGATCACCGTGGCATAACTGCTCGAGCCGTCTTCGGCAAACGCCTTGACCGAGATGATGCGCGCGTCCGGCGCCACGCCGAAATAGGCGCCCCTGCTGTCCTTGCGGCTGCTGGCGATCAGGCTCGTGATGTGGGTGCCGTGGCCGTTCGTGTCCGTGGAGATGGACGACCAGTTGGTCTGCACCACGTTGTTCACCGCGTCGTATTGCGCGGCCACGCGGCCGTTGCCCAGCGTGTCCTTTTCCAGTGAATCGAGCTTCCAGAAGCCCGTGTCGATCACGGCGACGCCGACGTCGCGGCCCTTGACGCCGGCCGCGTGCAGCGGCGCGGCGTTCACATCGAACGGTACCGGGTCGCCTTCGCCGTACGTGGTGGTGTAGGAGATCTCGACATCGTCGATGTCGACGTTGTCGTCGCCAAAGCGGCTGTTCATCGAGGCGACGAAGCGGATCGCCGTGTTGCGGCCGCGGTAGGCGGTGATGTTGTAGCTCTGGTTCTGGAACACGCTGTCGTTGGCGGGTCCGGAGATGCGGCCCACCTCGGTCCAGGTGCTGCCGCCGTTGCCGCTGGCCTGCACGGACACGTATTCACCGTACTCGAGCCCATTGCGCAGCGACTTGAACTTCAGCGTGACGCTGGGTGAGTTCGAAGGCGTCGCGGCGCGACGGTAGATCGAGCCATTCATCTGCAGGATCATCCGGCCGCTGCCGCGGTCCTGCCAGCCGACGATGGCGTTGCCGCCCCAAGGCGTGCCGTCGTCACCGGGCTCCATCCAGTCGCCGTACCACCGGTGCGTGCCGTCGTTGTTGGAGAAGGACTGGGTTTCGAAGTTGTCGCGCACGCTCGCGGCCGCCTGCGTGGTCACGAGCGTGTTGGTGGTGATCTGCTTGATGCCGGCCGCGGCGAGCACGCGCGCGTGCTGGGCATCGGTGAGCGTGGCCTCGACGGCGTCGATGATGTTCAGGCGGGAGACGACCTGTCCTCCCGCCGCAGCTACCGCGTCGGCCGCAACATCCGTGCTGCGTGCCTCGACGATGTAGCTGTTCACGGTATCCGAGGCGGCCATGCGCGCCGGGGGTGTGGCCGAGGTCGCTGCCGAGCAGGACACCAGCGTCATTGTCGTCGCACCCACGATGGCTGCTCCCAGGACTCGAGCAACCGCCCTTTTCACCGTCGAACTCATCTTCAAACCGCTCCGTTGTGGCCCCAGTTCGCTTGTGCGAACGGCCCCATTAGAGGCGGAGACGGCAATTTCAGAGCGTGCGTGTGTGACGCGGATCTCGGGGAAAATGTGACGTGCGTCTAATAAGGGCCCGTTAAAACGAGACCTATGTCAACCCAATGTCAGCGCTGGGATGCGCGGTTGACAGAAGCTGGCGCGGTTTTACCGCCGGGAAGAATCTTTTCCAGGAGTGTCGACAGCGGCGAGGCGGGCGCG
>DATEII010000179.1:0-2821 GCA_035279135.1 Steroidobacteraceae bacterium | reverse complement strand
CCCAGCAAAAGGGGTCAGTCTCGATGTTGTTCGCGAGGGTGAATAGACCCCCGGGGAAGGCTGACCCCTTTTGCTAGGAAAGGGGGGCTGCCCCCATTCTTTTAGACGATGCCGCCGCCCAGGCTTTGTTTGCCCGGCCTTGCCTGGGCGCAGCGCTGGCGATAGCCGCTGTCGCGATACGCGCCGACCGGATCGATGGCGCCGCCCTTGGAAACGCGCGCCTGCGCGAGAATCGGCGACACATCCGTGGTAAAGCCGCGCTTCAATGTCTGCGCCGCCATGAGCACGTCGTTGGCCATGCGGTACTCGTGCAGCCTGGAGCGCTCGACGATGAGCGCCTGCGCGTACGCACGCTGCAGCTCGATGGCGCTGGTCATGAGGCTTTCGATCGGGTCGGTCACGTTGTGCGACTGGTCGAGCATGTGTGCCGGGCTGAAGCTCGGCGCCCTGGCGAGCTCGGCTTCGACCAGCTCGTTGAACACCAGGAACAGCCGGAACGGCTCGATCGAACCGGCGTCGAGGTCGTCGTCACCGTACTTCGAATCGTTGAAATGGAATCCGCCCAGTCGCTGCGCGTGCACCAGCCGTGCGACGATCATCTCGATGTTCACGTTCGGCGCGTGGTGGCCGAGGTCGACGAGACAGAATGCCTTCGGGCCCAGCGTCTGCGCCGCCATGAGCGAGCTGCCCCAGTCCTGGATGACGGTGGCGTAGAACGACGGCTCGTACATCTTGTGCTCGATGAACATGCGCCAGTCGGCTGGCAGCGCCTTGTAGATGGACGCCATGGACTCGAGGTATCGCTCGAAGGCGCGACCCAGGTGAGACTGGCCGGGAAAATTCGCGCCGTCACCGATCCATACGGTCAGCGCGCGGGAACCCAGTGTCTTGCCGAAGGTGATGCAATCGATGTTGTGTTGCACGGCCTGGGCACGCACCGCCGGGTCCGTGTGCGTGAGACTGCCGAACTTGTACGACAGCGGCTGGCCCGCCTGGTCCTGGAAAGTGTTGGAGTTCATCGCGTCGAACCCGAGGCCCAGCGCCGCGGCGTGCTCGCGCAGCGCGGTGAAATCGTCCGTGCGATCCCAGGGGATGTGCAACGAGACGGTCGGGGTGGCGGCGGTCAGCTTGTGGATGACGCCGCAGTCTTCGAGCTTCTCGAAGACATTGCGCGGCTCACCGGGTCCGGGGAACCGGCCAAAGCGCGTGCCGCCGGTGCCCACGCCCCAGGAAGGAATGGCGACGCGGAACTCCGCCACCTTGCGCGTGATTTCGTCGATGGAGATGCCGCGACGCTGCAGCTGCGTGCCGAGCGCCGCGTAGTCGGCGGCCAACGCGGAGGCATGCGACTTGTTGGCCGACGCGATGTAACTCGCGTCGCGCGGATCGGCAAAATTCATAGGCCCCTCGTGGCCGGACCAGCCGGCTCTTCTAACGCGTGAACGCCTGGGCGTTGCCCGCATCCACGTTGATGATATTGCCCGTCGACTTGGCGGAACGCTCGGTCGCGAAGAATGCCACGGCTTCGGCCACGTCTTCCGGATACACACTGCGCTTGAGCAGGCTGCGATCGCGGTACACGGCTTCCAGTTCGTCGACGCTCTTCTTGTACTGCGCCGCGCGCTGCTGGGCCCATTCACCCTGCCAGATGCGCGAGCCGCGCAGCACCGCGTCCGGGTTGACCACGTTCACGCGGATGCCGAGCGGCGCGCCTTCGAGCGCCAGGCAACGCGCCAGGTGCAGCTCGGCTGCCTTGGCCGTGCAGTAGGCCGCGGCGCCCGGCGAAGCGGCAAGGGCATTCTTCGAGCCGATGAAAACGATGGAGCCGCCGATGCCCTGCGTCTTGAACAGCTGGAAGGCCTGGCGCGCGATCAGGAAGTAACCCGTCGACAGAATGTCCATGTTCTTCTGCCAGGTGGCGAGCGAGGTCTCGTCCACGGGCGAAGCGGAGGCGATGCCGGCGTTCGAAATGCAGATGTCGACGCCGCCGAACTTCCAGGCGCTGTCGCGGAAACCGGCGACCACCGCGTCCTCGCGCGTCACGTCGACCCAGGAGCTCGCGACCACGTCGGCACCGTATTTCTTGCGCAGCTCTTCGTGCGCACCGGCCAGCGCCTCGCGATCGATGTCGCAGATGACCACGCACGCGCCTTCATCCATGAGGCGTCGCGCGGTCGCGAGGCCGATGCCACCGGCACCCCCGGTGATGAGGGCGACGCGCCCGGCCAGCGCCTTCGGCTTCGGCATGCGCTGCAGCTTGGCTTCCTCGAGCAGCCAGTATTCGATGTCGAAGGCTTCCTGCTCGGGCAGACCGCGGTAGGTGGACACGCTGGCGGCGCCACGCATCACGTTGATGGCGTTGACGTAGAACTCGCCCGCGATGCGGGCCGTGGCCTTGTCCGCGGCAAAGGTGATCATGCCGACGCCAGGCACCAGGTACACGACCGGGTTCGCGTCGCGCATCTTCGGCGAATCGGCGCGTTTGCAGCGCTCGTAGTAACCGGCGTATTTCTCGCGATACGCGTCGATGGCCGGCTTCACGCGGGCCGCGAGGTCCGCGACGCTGTCACGCGCGGGATCGAAGGGCAGCACCAGCGGCCAGATCTTGGTGCGCAGGAAATGATCGGGGCAGGAGGTGCCCAGCGCCGCGAGGCCCGGGAGCTTTTCGCCGCCGACGAAATCCAGCACCGTTTCGCTGTCGTCGAAATGGCCCACCTTGAACACCTGGTTGCCAGCGGCACTCGCGGCGGAAATCACACCGCGAATCGTCGGCATGATGCCGGCGGCGATTTCCCGGCGACGATCAATGGACAGGGGCGGG
>DATEII010000178.1:0-11644 GCA_035279135.1 Steroidobacteraceae bacterium | reverse complement strand
AAGAAGCCGGCAAAACTCGCGGCCGGCAGCAGAAGCAGAGTGCAGAGAACCGCGGCGCGCCGCAGCGCGCGAAGAATCCGTTTCATAAATCCCCCTGTGTCCGTGTCCATACGGCGGAGCCGCGCGCGGATCATAGGAAAGACGCGCGCGCATTAATGCAAGCAAAAATACTTATGTCTCGGGACGCGTCCCGATGTCCTTCGCGGTGTCCGGTGCTGGTTGCGCTAACAACATCGACTTAAGCTGCGCGCATGGAACAGCTCATCGAAAAAGTCTACGAGTGCAATCTCGCGGTCGAGGCACACATGGTCTGCGACCTGTTGTCGCAGGCCGGTATCTCGGCGCGCGTCGATGGCGAGTTCCTGCAGAGTGCGGCCGGAGAGATTCCGCTCGGCAACACCGTGAAGGTGCGCGTCGATCCGGCGCGCGCCGCGGAAGCGCGCGAAGTGATCGCGGACTGGGAGAAGCAACAGCCGGCGGAGCCCCTCGCGGCTCCGGTGAGGCACGGCTCGCGCTGGCTCGCGCCGCTGTGGTTTTTCGCCGGACTGCTGGTCGGGCTGGTCATCATGTTCCTGGTCATGCGGAGCAACGTGCAGATGGACACCTGGCAGTACGACCGCAACGCGGATGGCCGCATCGATGCGCGCTGGATCCCGGGCTTGATTGGCGCGCCCGAGGCGTACGAAGAGGACAACGATTACGACGGCCGCTTCGAGGTGCACATGGACGTCGACGAATACGGCTACTACACCCGCGGCGTGCTGGACGGCGACGGCGATGGACGGCCCGAGCAGACCTGGCATTTCGCCGGCGGCAAGCTCGAGCAGATCGATTTCCACTTCGCGAGCGGAGGCCGCATCGTGAAGCGCCAATTTTTCAGGGGCTGGTTGCCCGTGTACTCGGAATACGACGATGACGGCGATGGGCGCTTCGAGCGCCGCGTGGACTACGACGCGCACGGCGACCCGAAGCCGTCCGACATGTAGGATTGTTCCTAGATTCACAGGCGCCGCGCGGCGATACAGCACCCCGCGCGCTCAGCGCAAGCTTCTTTCCAGTCGGTGAGGGACTACATCCGCACCAACCTTGTTAGCTAGGGGATATTGAATGAGCTCGACCAAGATCGTCGCCATCGTGTTGATCATCGCCGGGGTGCTGGGACTGGCCTACGGCAAATTTTCGTACACCAAGGAAACGCATGACGCGAAGGTGGGGCCCATCGAGCTGTCCGTGAAGGACAAGGAAACCGTGAACATTCCCGTGTGGGCGGGCGTCGGCGCCATCGTGATCGGTGCCGGATTGCTGCTCGCCGGGGGACGGCGCGCCTGATCGATACCGGTACGGGCTGCCGGGCATGACTTTGTCAGCCGGCGGCCCCTGTGAAGCAGGAGGGCGGCCCCGCCTTGTCGCGCGGGGCCGCCTTTTTTACGGCTGACGCCGACGCCGGCAACGTCGGCGGGGCGGCGCCGTTCGATCAGTTTTTCAACTTGTATCCTGTTCGGAACATCCACGCGATGATCCCGAGACAGATCAGCATGAACGCAAAAGTCATGCTCACGCTCAGCACCACGTTGACGTCCGACTTGCCGTAGAAGCTCCAGCGGAAGCCGTTGATCAGGTACACCACCGGGTTGAACAGCGTGAGCTTCTGCCACACGGGCGGCAGCATGGACAGCGAATAGAAACTGCCACCGAGGAAGGTGAGCGGCGTGACGATCATGGTGGGCACGATGCTGGTCTTCTCCCAGCTGTCCGCCCAGATGCCGATCGCGAAGCCGAGCAGGCTGAACGTCACGGAGGTCAGGATCAGGAAGCCGAACATCGCCAGCCAGTGCTGGATCTCGAAGGGCACGAACAGTCGCGCGGTCAGCAGGATGAGCGAGCCGAGCATCACCGACTTGGTGGCTGCCGCGCCGACGTAACCCGCCAGCACCTCGATGTAGGAAACGGGCGCCGACAGCATCTCGTAGATGGTGCCCGCGAACTTGGGCATGTAGATGCCGAAGGAGGCGTTGTTCAGGCTCTCGGTGAGCACGGTGAGCATGATCAACCCGGGCACGATGAACGCGCCGTACGAGACGCCGTCGATGCTCACCATGCGCGAGCCGATGGCCGAGCCGAACACCACGAAGTACAGCGACGTGGTGATCACCGGCGTGGCGATGCTCTGGAACAGGGTGCGGAAGGTCCGCGACATTTCGAACGTGTAGATAGCCCGGATGGCATGCATGTTCATGGTCGGCCCCTCACGAGGCTCACGAAGATGTCTTCGAGCGAGCTCTCCGCCGTGTGCAGGTCCTTGAACTCGATGCCCTGCTCGTTGAGCCGGCGCAGCAGCGTGGCGATGCCCGTCTCGTTCGCCTGCGTGTCGAAGGTGTAGATGAGCTGGGTGCCCTCCTTGACCAGCTCGAGCGGCAATGCGGACAGTGCCGGCGGGATGGCGCCCAGCGGGTTCTGCAGGTGCAGCGTGAGCTGCTTCTTGCCGAGCTTGCGCATCAGCGCACTCTTTTCCTCGACCACCACGAGCTCGCCCTTGTTGATCACGCCGATGCGATCGGCCATCTCCTCGGCCTCTTCGATGTAGTGCGTGGTCAGGATGATGGTGACGCCGCGCTCGCGCAGCCCGCGCACCATCTGCCACATGTCCCGGCGCAGCTCGACGTCCACGCCCGCGGTGGGCTCGTCGAGGAACAGGATGGTGGGTTCGTGCGACAGCGCCTTGGCGATCATCACGCGGCGCTTCATGCCACCCGACAGCGTCATGATCTTCGAATCCTTCTTGTCCCACAGCGACAGGTCGCGCAGCACCTTCTCGATGAACTCGGCCGAGCGCGGCTTTCCAAACAGACCGCGGCTGTACTGCGTGGTGTTCCACACTGTCTCGAACATGTCGGTGGCGAGCTCCTGCGGGACGAGGCCGATGCGCGTGCGTGCCTCGCGGAAGTCGCGCGCGATGTCGAAGCCGTCGGCGGTGACCTTGCCCGCCGACGGAGTGACGATGCCGCAGATGATGTTGATCAGCGTGGTCTTGCCGGCGCCGTTCGGACCGAGCAGCGCGAAGATCTCGCCGCGGCGGATCTCCAGGCTGACGTTCTTGAGCGCGTGAAAGCCGGAAGCGTAGGTCTTGGAAAGACCCGAGACGGTGAGCACGGACATGGGCGGCTAAGTTAAATGAGTACCGCCTATCCGCTCAATGTGTCGAAGTGGGTAGACCGCGGTGAAAATCTGAAGCCGGATTAAGCTTCCTTGTCAGAACCGCTGCAATGGCAGCAGACAACAACAAGCAACCGCACGGGGCTCGCCATGAAGATCTTCCTGAAACTCGCCCGTGTGGCCGTCGCCGGGCTGCTGGCCACGAATGCCGGTGCAGCCACCGTCAGCATGATCAAGGACCTCAATCCCAACGAGGTCATCTCGAGCAGCTCGCCCTGGTATCTCGGCGTTGCCGGCGATCGGGCCTTGTTTGCCGGTGCGAAGCCGCGTCATGCCGAAACCCGTCTGTTCCGTACCGACGGCACCGCGGCCGGCACCGTGGAATTCGCGGCCGCGGGTCTCGCCATGCCGCGCAATGCATTGAAGTTTGGCAGCCGGCTGCTGCTGCTGGGTTCGCCTGGCGAGAATCTGCTCACGACCCAGGTGTGGATCACCGACGGTTCGGACGCGGGCACGACAATGCTGCTGGACCTCGGTGCTTCGGGCCAGGTCGGCATGCTCGAGTCCGATGCGAACCGCGCATGGTTCTGCGCTGCCGAAGTCCAGGTCCAGGGCTGCAACCTGTACGTCACCGATGGCACGCCCGCCGGTACCCGCAAGCTCACGACGGGACAGGCCGTGAGCCGGTCGTTCCTGGCTCCATCGGGTGAGCTGTATTTCTTCTCGAGTGCGGCGGATGGCTCCCAGTTCGGCCTGTGGGTCAGCGACGGCACCACGGCCGGCACGCGCCTGCTGCACACGTCCGCGACCCTGGGCATCTCGGCGATCGGCCCCATCGCCTGGGTCGATGGCCGGTCCCTGTTCATCAACGCCGACGACACCTTGAACCGGCGTGGCGTGTTCCGGGTGAACCTCGACACCGGCGTGAGCGACATGATCGCGCCGAACCAGCAGTACAGCTTCGCGGAAAACGCGGTCGAGATGGGCGGTGCGCACTACTTCATCATGGATTTTTCCCTGTGGCGCAGCGACGGGACGGCCGCGGGCACCGGGCGCCTCACTAACTACTCGCTGCCTTATGCTGCGACGAATCCGCTGGTGAAGATCGGCAACCGGCTGGTGTTCGGCAACGGCGACCACAGCACCGGCATGGAGATCTGGGTCAGCGATGGCACGCTGGGTGGAACCCAGAAGCTGGCAGAAGCCACGCCGGGCGCGGACAACGCGTCTTTCATCCTGGCGTCGACCAGCGATCGCGTGTTCTTCATGGCGGGGCACAGCGTGGGCAGCGGCGGCCAGCAACTCTGGGTCACCGACGGGACGCCGCAAAATACGCACGAGATCCCGCAGGCTGGCGGTGGCGCCTACAGCGTTTTCAGCCTGACTTACTTCCAGGCCTCGGGAGTGGCCGGCAACCACGTGTTCATGAACGTGGCGGAAGTGGATCCCCTGAATCCGTTTCTCAACCAGACCACGCTGTGGGTCAGCGATCTCGCGGGCACCCGTGTTTCACGCGTGGGGCTCGGCGGCGGCCAGATCCAGGCGCTCGGCAATCGCATGCTCTATGCCGCGAATGACGCGGCGGGGGTCGAGCCGTGGGTGTCCGACGGCACCGTCGCCGGCACGAACCGCATCACCGATCTCGCGGTGTCCGGCGAAACGGCCTCGTCGGATCCCGGCGACCCGCGCATCGTGGGCGATCTCGCCTTCTTCGTCGCCAACGACAATCATCACGGTCGCGAATTGTTCGTCACTGACGGAACGGCCGCGAACACGCGCCTGGTGCGCGACATCGCACCCGGCGAAGCACATGCCGACATCGAACCCGGTTCGATGTTGGGCGTGGGCGGCCTGTTGCTGTTCTCGGCCGACGACGATCCGGACCAGGCGTGGCTCGAGCAGCCCTGGCGTTCCGACGGGACGGAGGCGGGCACGTTCCGGCTCGCCGACCTGCGCCTCAACAATCTCTGCGGCCAGTGGGCGCAAAGCTGGAACGGGCGCATCTATTTCTTCGCCTCGCAGCAGTACTACGGGGGCTCGGAGTTGTGGTCGACGGATGGCACGGCTGCGGGTACGCGCCAGGAAGTGGTGCTCGACGATTCCATCAGGAACACCGACCTCTGCGATCTCACGGTGACCGCCAACGGCCTGGTATTCGTGGCGAAGTCGTTGGGCGTGCCGCAGCTGTGGCGCACCGACGGCACTGCTGCGGGCACGATGCGCCTCGGCGCGATCTCTCCGGTCGAGCCGGCGACGTATTCGGTCGGCGGATGGTTCAAGGTCGTGAACGGCATGGCCTATTTCATGGCCGACGAGAATCCCGGCAGCGGCCGCGAGTTGTGGCGCACCGATGGCACGGCGTCCGGCACGACGCTGGTCACCGATCTCACGCCGGGTCCCGAGGGCGCGCGTGCATTCGGCCTGGCGCAGTTCGGGCAGGGCGTGATGCTGGCCTATGACTCGGCGGACGCCAACACGGCAGGTCTCTATCGAGTCGCCGGTCCCTCAGCCGGTGCGACGCTATTGAAGAGTGGCGCCGTCACGCGCGCGATGCCGCAGTCCACGGGAAGCAAGGTGTTCTTCGTGCTGCTCGACTCCAATACCGAATCGTTGTGGGTCACGGATGGCACTTCGGCGGGAACCCATTCGGTGATCACGGCCAACGCGGGGGAGAACCTGCAGATCCCGGTCTATGCGCCGGCCGATGGCTGGTTGTTCCTGTACGGCGCGCTGTCCGGAAGCGACTACCAGATCTGGGCCACCAACGGCGAGACGGGCGTGCACCAGATCAGTCGATTCACGGCACCCTACAATTCGATCGGCTACACGCTGCCGCTGTTCAAGGGTTTGCCGTTGTTCGCACATTGGGACGGAGTCACCGGCGGCGAGCCCTGGATCATGACCAACCTGCCGCCCGTCGGCGTCGCAGACACCGCGACGCTGACGCGCGACACCAGCATGCTGATTCCGTTCCGCGCCAATGACAGCGACGTGGATACGGCCATGGTCGACGTCGTCGAGACGATCACCACCCAGCCTGCGCACGGCACGCTGACGGCGGAGTCCGGCGGCTGGCGGTACACGCCGACAGCTGGCTACACCGGCAGCGACTTCTTCGAATATCGGTTGACCGACGAACTCGGGGCCCAGAGTGCGCCGACCCGTGTGAGCCTCACGATCAATGCACCGCCGCCACCCGCGGGCGGCAACCATTCGGGTGGCAAACGCGGCGGCGGGGGCGCGTTCGACGCGGCGTGCCTGGCGCTGTTGTCCGGCCTGCTCGGACTGAGCAGGCGCCGGAGCCGGCAATAGCGCTGACACCCCGGGACCAGTGCAAGACTTACACCGGCCACGTCGAGGCCAGGTAATTGCCGCGATCTATCGCAGACTGACGTCCCGGCCGGGGGTTTTTTAGTAGTCTTGCGCGCCACATGAAAGCCAAGCCCGGCATTGCCGCCCAGCCAGCCCCCGCTGTAAACCCCGCCGAATCACCCAGTTCGATCCACCGCTTTTTCGGTGTCTTCAAATACACCAAGCGCGCGCTGCAGCTGGTGTGGGATACCGACCGGCGGTTGTCCGTGTTTTTCGGCGTCGTCACCGTTATTGCGGGCGCCTTGCCGTCGCTGGTGGCGTGGATCGGCGCGCGCATCGTCGACAGCGTGGTCGCGGCCAGCCAGTCCCACATGGCGGGTGGCTCGGTGGATATCAAGCCGGTGGTGGGCTGGGTGATCGCCGAGGCGATCACCATGGGCGGCATCACCGCGGCGCACCGGGGCATCACGTTCTGCCAGGCATTGTTCAAGGCCAAGCTCTCGCATCGCGTGAACGTCATGATCCTCGACAAGGCGCTCACGCTCGAGCTCACGCAGTTCGAGGATTCGGAGTTCTACGACAAGCTCACGCGAGCGCGCCGCGAAGCCTCGAGCCGGCCGCTGTCGCTGGTGATGCGAACTTCGAGCCTGCTGCAATACGCGATCTCCATCGTCACCTTCTCCGTGCTGCTGGCAGGCTTCTCGCCGTGGGCCGTGGTGATCTTGATCGTCGGCGGCCTGCCGGCGTTCTTCGCCGAGACCAAGTTTTCGGGCGACGCGTTCCGCCTGTTCCGCTGGCGCGAGCCCGAGACGCGCATGCAGACCTACCTCGAGACCGCCATCGCACGCGAGGACCACGCCAAGGAGGTCAAGCTGTTCGACCTCGGCAATCTTTTCCTCGGGCGCTACAAGGCCATCTTCGAAGGCCTGTACGAGAAGGACCGCAATCTCACCGTGCGGCGCGAGACCTGGGTGTTCACGCTGACCTTGCTGAGCATCGGCTCGCTCTATGGCGCCTATGCCTGGTGCGCGGTCGAAGCGGTGCGCGGCATCATCACGCTCGGCGCCATGACCATGTACATCATGCTGTTCCGGCAGGGTCAGGCCGCGGTGACCTCGATGCTCGGCGCGGTCGGCGGCATGTACGAGGACAACCTCTATCTATCGACGCTGTACGAGTACCTCGAACAACCGGTCGATGTCAGCACGGGCACCGCGGTCAGCGGGCCGGATCCGGACGCCGGCGTGCAGTTCGAGAACGTCGAGTTCCGATATCCCGGTTCGAACGTGGCGGCGGTCACGGGCATCAACCTGCACATCAAGCGCGGCGAGTCGCTGGCGCTGGTCGGGGAGAACGGCTCCGGCAAGACCACGATGATCAAACTACTGACGCGGCTGTACAAACCCACGTACGGCCGCATCCTGCTCGACGGCCGCGACCTGCAGGAGTGGGACGAGAAGGTGCTGCGCCGGCGCGTCGGCGTCATCTTCCAGGACTTCGTGCGCTACCAGTTGCTGGTGGGCGAGAACATCGGCGCGGGCGACGTGCGCGAGTTCGAGAACCGCGGCCGCTGGGCCCAGGCGGCCACCGAGGGCAAGGCCGCGCCGTTCATCGAGGACATGCCCAAGCAATACGATTCACAGCTCGGAAAGTGGTTCAAGGACGGGCGCGAGCTGTCGGGCGGGCAGTGGCAGAAGATCGCGCTGTCGCGCGCCTTCATGCGCAGCGATGCGGACATCCTCGTGCTCGACGAGCCCACCGCCGCCATGGACGCCGCGGCCGAAGCCGAGGTGTTCGAGCACTTCCGCTCGCTCATGGGGAAGCGCATCGCCATCGTGATCTCGCACCGCTTCTCCACGGTGCGCATGGCGGACCACATCGTCGTGCTGGAGCAGGGGCACATCATCGAGCGCGGGAATCATGAGACGTTGATGCAGCAGGATGGGATATACGCGAAGCTCTTCACGCTGCAGGCGCGTGGATATCGATAAGAAGCGGAAGAGGTCGCAGAAGAGCGCGAGCGGCCGCCACGCGCGCATGGATGCCCTCGCTTTTCGCCGGATAACTTCATGCGCAAGCGCCACTCTTGACGCTGCCGAAGCGGCGGCGTCCGTATTTGCAATCTCGCTCCGTTGATCGCCACGCGACGGCGGCTTCGTGCCTGACGAGTTGAGGAGCCTGGCCCGCTCGCGCATCCACGCGCATATGCCGTCGCTTCGGCGCAGACAGACCGGTTTTTCTTCTGTCCGCGTTTGCTAGCAGGGAGCAGATAGCCTCTAATACCTCGCGTAACTAACTAAGGAGCAGGGAATGCCTTCCACGGTACGGTCGATCATTGCAATCGCTGCCTTGTGTGTCGCGCTGCTGCCGGTGGCGGAGGCGCGCAAGATCAAGCAGACACCGCCACCGCCCGCGCCGGCGCCGGCTGCGCCGCCGGAACGCGTCACGACGGTGGAGGGCATCACCGAGTACCGGCTCGCGAACGGATTGCGGGTGCTGCTGTTCCCGGATGCGAGCAAGCAGACCGTCACGGTGAACATCACGTATCTCGTCGGGTCGCGCCACGAGAACTACGGTGAGACCGGCATGGCGCACCTGCTCGAGCACATGGTGTTCAAGGGCTCCACCAACCACAAGGAGATCCTGACCGAGCTCGCGGCGCATGGCGCGCGGCCCAATGGCACCACGTCCTGGGATCGCACCAACTACTTCGAGACCTTCAATGCCAGCGAGGAAAACCTGCGCTGGGCGCTGTCGCTGGAAGCGGACCGCATGGTCAATTCCTTCATCGCGAAGAAGGATCTCGACAGCGAGATGACGGTGGTGCGCAACGAGTACGAGATGGGCGAGAACAACCCGGTGGGCGTGTTGTTCAAGCGCGTGTTGTCCGTGGCGTACGACTGGCACAACTACGGCAACATGCCGATCGGCGCGCGCTCCGACATCGAAGGTGTGCCGATCGAGCGCCTGCAGGCCTTCTACAAGACTTACTACCAGCCCGACAACGCCATCCTGCTCGTCGCGGGCAAGATCGACGAGCCGAAGACGCTGGCGCTGGTGCAGGAATACTACAGTCCGATCCCGCGGCCTGCGCGCGTGCTGCCCGCGCAGCACACCATCGAGCCGGTGCAGGACGGTGAACGCCTGATCACGTTGCGGCGTGAGGGCGACACGCAGGTCGCAGTCGCGGCCTACCACTCGGCGCCGGGATCACACGAGGATTCCGTCGCGCTGGCCGTGCTCGGCCGCGTGCTGGCGGATGCGCCCGCGGGCCGGCTCTACAAGGCGCTGGTGGAACCGGGCAAGGCGGCGGCGGTGTTTCCGGCGCAGCTGGCCCTGCAGGACGCGAGCATGGTCGGGTTCGCCGCGCAGGTGCGCGACGGCACGCCGCTCGATCCGGCGTTGAATCTGCTGCTCGACACCATCGAGAAGCCGGCGGCGAAACCCGTGACCGCCGAGGAAGTGGAGCGCGCGCGCAACCAGATCCTCAAGCAGATCGAGCTGAGCCTGAACAACTCCGAGCAGGTCGGGCTCACGCTCAGCGATTGGGAAGGCATGGGCGACTGGCGCCTGATGTTCATCAACCGCGATCGCCTGCGGAAAGTCAGCGTCGAGGACGTGAACCGCGTGTGGGCGACGTATTTCAAGGCGTCGAACCGCACCGTGGGCAAGTTCCTGCCGACCAAGGGTCCCGATCGCGTCGAGCCTCCGGCACGGCCGGACGTGCTCGCGCTGGTCAAGGATTACCAGGGCGACACGGCGCGGACCGCGGGCGAGGAGTTCGATGCGTCACCCGCCAACATCGAGGCGCGCACCACGCGCCACGAGCTGCCCGGTGGGCTCAAGATCGCGATGCTGCCCAAGAAGACGCGCGGTGGTTCGGTGTTCGTGGGCATCGCATTGCGGTTCGGCGATCTCAAGACTCTCGCCAACCAGGGCGAGGTGCCGACCTTCGCCACCACGATGCTCATGCGCGGGACCGCGAAGCACACGCGCCAGCAACTGCAGGACGAGCTCGATCGCCTCAAGGCGCGCGTCAACGTGAATGGCTGGGGCTCCGGCATGTACGTGCACGTGGAGACCACGCGCGAGAACCTCGCGGCGGTGATGCCGCTGATCGCCGAGGTGCTGCGTGAGCCGGCCTACGACCCCAAGGAGCTCGAGCAGTTGCGCACCGAGATGCTGGCCGGCATCGAGCAGCAGCGCAGCGATCCGGGCGCGATCGCGTCGACGGCGTTCCAGCAGGCGACCAAGCCCTATCCCAAGGGCGACATCCGCCACCCGGACGGCATCGAGGAAGGCATCGTCAACGTGAAGGCCGTGACGCGCGAGCAGGTGCAGAAATTCCACCGCACCTTTTTCGGCGCGCAACCAGCGCAGGTCTCGGCGGTGGGCGATTTCGACGCCGCCGCATTCGAGAAGCAGGTGGGTGAACTGCTCGGTGGCTGGAAGGCGCCGACACCGTTCACGCGCACCACCAACGATTACTTCGACGTGCCGGCGCAGACCAAGACCTTCGAGACGCCCGACAAGGCGCAGGCCATCTACATCGCCGGCATGAATCTCAACCTGCGCGACGACGATCCTGACTACCCGGCGCTGATGTTCGGCAACTACATGCTGGGCGGCGGCTTCCTGAACTCGCGGCTGCTGACGCGCATCCGCGTGAAGGAAGGCCTGAGCTACGGCGTGGGTTCGCAGCTCGGCGCCGACGAGCTCGACAAGTCCGGCAACTTCAGCGTGTTCGCGATCTACGCGCCGCAGAATCTCGGCAAGCTCGAGCAGGCGCTCAAGGAAGAGCTGACCAGGGCATTGGCCGAAGGGTTCACCGCCGACGAGATCGCGCAGGCCAAGTCCGGCTGGATCCAGGGCCGCAACGTCGAGCGTTCCCAGGACAGCGGGCTCGCGGGCAAGCTGCAGCACTACCAGTTCATCGGGCGCACCTTCGCGTGGGACGCGGAGTTCGAGAAGAAAGTGATGGCCCTCGACGCCGCGCAGATCAAGGCGGCCTTGAACAAGTACATCGACCCCGCGAAGTTCGTGGTCATGAAGGCGGGAGATTTCGCGGGGGCTGCGAAAGCCACGCCCGCGGCGTCGCCGGGCGCGGCGCCCGCGCCCGCGGCTCCGACCGCGAAGCCCTGAGAGCGGCAATGCAGGGAAGGGGGCGGCCTCCGCAGGC
>DATEII010000177.1:0-12394 GCA_035279135.1 Steroidobacteraceae bacterium | reverse complement strand
CGCAAGCGGCGCTGATCGGCGCGCGTGCTGCGCAGGGGATGGGCGGCGCGGTGGTTTCCGCTGTCACGCTGTCCCTCATCATGAATCTGTTCACGGCCGAAGGCGAGCGCGCGAAGGCGATGGGTGTGTACGGTTTCGTATGCGCGGCCGGCGGCAGCATCGGCGTTCTGCTCGGCGGCCTGCTGACGAGCGCGCTCGACTGGCACTGGATCTTTCTAGTCAACCTGCCGATCGGCGTCGCCGTCTACGCGCTGTGCCGGCGTCTGCTTCCCGCGAGCGACGCGGGCCGGGAAGAACGCCGGCTCGACGTCGCCGGTGCCGTCGCCGTGACGGGCGCGGCGATGCTCGCCGTGTATGCGATCGTCGACGGGAACGAAGCCGGCTTCACGTCCGCGCAGACGATCGGCCTGCTCGGTGCCTCGTCGCTGCTCGTCGCGTGGTTTCTCGCGTGGGAGGCACAGGCGCGCTCGCCGCTGGTGCCGCTGCGCCTGTTCCGCTCCCGCAATCTCGTCACGGCGAATGTCGTCGGTGTGCTCTGGGCTGCGGCGATGTTCGCGTGGTTCTTCATCTCGGCGCTCTACCTGCAGCTGGTGCTCGGCTACAACGCGATGCAGGTGGGACTGTCGTTCCTGCCCGCGAACATCATCATGGCGACGTTCTCGCTCGGGTTGTCGGCGCGGATCGTCATGAGATTCGGCTGGCGCAGGCCGCTCGCGCTCGGCCTGCTGTGCGCCGGCCTGGGCCTCGCGCTGTTCGCGCGTGCGCCCCTCGATGGTAATTTCTGGGTGGACGTGCTGCCCGGCATGGCGCTGCTCGGCGTCGGCGCGGGCATCGCGTTCAATCCGTTGTTGTTAGGCGCGATGAGCGACGTGAGCCCGAGTGATTCGGGCCTGGCCTCGGGCGTGGTGAACACCGCGTTCATGATGGGTGGATCGTTGGGGCTCGCGGTGCTCGCCAGCCTCGCGGCTGGCCAGACGGATTCGGCGCTGGCACAAGGCGTAGCCGAGACCGCGGCGCTCAATGCGGGATACCGGCTGGCGTTCGGGGTCGGTGCGGTTTGTGCGGTGGCGGCCGGAGTGATCGGCGGAGCGTTCATGCGGACGCGGTCGGCGCCGTCGGGCGCGCCCACCCGCATCGCGCATTAGCGGATCAGCTCCCGAATCCGCGCCGGATCCGATTGGCGAACGACGCGACGGCGCGCGATAGCTTGCCGTGCCCGCTGGCATACACGGTCTGCGCGAAGGCCTCGTGGCAGCCACCCTTGCCGAGATAGATGCGGAAGTGATGCAGGGCCGACGCGGCGCTCGCCGGCACGTTCTCGCGCTGGATATAGGCGCGTAGCGCAGGCGACTCGCGCACTTCGGCCACCGCCATGTCGCAGCCCTGGATCAGTGCCGGTACACACTCGGCGTGCGGGGTGCAGCGATGCCAGCGCAGGCGATGGAAGTGGATCAGGAACGGCGGCAGCTCGGTCATGTAAATGGTCAGCAGCGACTCGCGGTCCTGCAGCGCGAACGAGCATCGCTCGTAGCGCTCCGAATCCATGGTGGGCAGCAGGATGACTGGCACGACACTGATCGCCATGCAGCCAGTATCGCCAATCGATCCCGGCCAAATTTGGCTCTGCGTCGCGAAATCGCCGACTAACTTGCGGGCTGCGTCGCGCCGCGCGCCTCGAAACGGATCAAGTAGAGCCCGCAGGCGATGATCACCGTGGCTCCGAGCAGGGTGCGCAGGCTCGGGACTGCGGACCAGACCGCGAGGTCGATCACCATGACCCAGGCGAGCCCGGTGTATTCCAGCGGTGCCACGCTGGCCGCGGGCGCATGTTTGAACGCCACGGTAATGCCCCATTGGCCGATGGCGCCGGTGATCGCGACGCCGGCGAGGATCGGATAATGCTCGTGAGCGATGGGCGCCCAGTCGGACCAGGCCAGGATCGTGGCGCCGATCGACAACATCGCCGTCATCCAGAACATCATCGACTGCGTGCTGTCGGTGCGGCCCAGGATCTTCACGATGACCGATGACACGGCGTACCCCACCGCGGTGCCGAGCACGGCCAACGTGCCCCACCAGCCGAAACCCGTGGTCTCGGGTTTGAGCACGATGAGCACGCCGATGAATCCCACGAGCAGCGCCATCCATTGCGGTCGTCGCACACGTTCGCGCACCAGCACGATCGACAGCAGCGTGATCAACAGCGGCGCGACGAAAAAGATCGAGTAGGTCTTGGCGAGCGACAGCGACTTCAGCGCGAAGGTGAACGTGATCATCATGAACACCGCCATGACACCGCGCACCAGGTGCAGCGACCAGCGCACCTGCACCAGCTGGCGCGCGCCGCCGGAGTACATCGCCCAGGCGAATACCACCGGTAACGCCGCGAGTCCGCGCAATGCCGCGACCTGCGCCGAAGAATAATGCGCGGTCAACAACTTGAGGCCCGCGTCCATGAACGAGAACGCCGCCACGCCGATCAGCATGGCCGACATGCCGGCGAGCTTCTCGTTGCGGCTGAAGAGCATCAGCGCGCCGCGGCGGGCAGTTCGCCCACCAGGCCCATGGCGCGTTCGATGAAGGCGCGTTTGACCAGCCCCGACTTCTGCACCCACGGCAGGCCGCGCTGCGCCACCTCGGCGACGCGGCCGCTGCCGCGCGCGAGCAGCCGATCGAACGCGTCGATCGCGGCGCTCATGAGCTCGTTCTCGCTGCGTCGCCAGCGTTCATAGCGGCGCAGGATGCGCTCGGCACCGGGGTCCTCGCGCGCCTCGATGCCTTCGGCGAGCACGTCGGCCAGGGCCGCGGCGTCCAGCAGTCCCAGGTTCGCGCCCTGTCCGGCCAGCGGGTGCACCACGTGCGCGGCATCGCCGACCAGCGCGACGCGTGCGCCGACGTAGTGCTCGGCGGACAGCCGCCACAACGGGAACTTCACGCGATCGCTGGCCAGGCGCACCGCGCCGAGCGCGCCGTCGAAATCGCGCTCGAGCTCGCGTTCGAAATCTTCGGGGCTGGCCGCGAGCAACTTCTCGCCGCGCGCGGCTGGCACGGACCAGACGATGGAGCTCGATCCGTCGGCGAGCGGCAGGAAGGCCAGCGTGCCGTCACCGAGGAAGCGTTGCCAGGCGGTGCGCTGGTGCGGCTTCGCCGTGTGGACCATGGCCACGATCGCGATCTGGCCGTAATCCGTGCGCGTGGCGAACATGCCCGCGAGCTCGCGCACGTGCGACTGCGCGCCGTCGGCGCCGATGACCAGGCGTGCCGCGTGTTCGCGACCTCCCGCGCGCAGCGTCGCGTGCGTGCGGCCGAACTCGAGCGCTTCGAGCTCACCTTCGATCAGCGTGATACCAGCGCGGCGCGCCGCGGCAGCCAGTGCTCCCTGGAGCAGGTTGTTCTCGGCGATCACGCCGAGGTCGCGCTCGCCGATCTCGGCGGCATCGAATACCAGCGCATCGCCGCCATGCGGCGGCACGTCCGCGTGCCACACCTGCATGCGTTCATATGGAGCGGCGCGCACGCGCGCCACGTCGTCCCAGGCGCCAGCGACGCGCAGGATCTTCTCGCTGGCGCGCGACAGCGCGAAGACGCGCAAGTCCACGGGCAGCCTCGCGAGATCCGCTGAAGGCGCGGGAATACGTCGATCGAGGACCAGGATGCGTGCCGGTGACATGCCGGTGCGCCTGGCCAGCAGCACCGCGGCCGCGAGCCCGATGGGCCCCGCGCCGACGACGGCCGCGTCATACGCGGTGTTCATTCCAGCGGCAGGCCGCGCGCCAGGCGTGGCATGCGGCCGGCGAAGCCCCAGCTGACGCGCGACAGCGCGCGTTTGGCCGTGGGGCTGAGATCGAACAGCAGCAGGCCGAAATTGCGTACCAGCCCGAGCCCGGGCAGATCGCTGCCGAACAGCTTCACGAGGCCATCGGTGAATCGCGTGACGCCCCGGCGATCCTCGGCGCGCCACGCAGAGAACCGGGCTAACAACTCGGTGAAGTCGGGATCGGTTCTGCCGCCCGCCGCCATCCCGGCGAGCATTTCCGCCAACGTGGCCGCGTCGCGCAGTCCGAGGTTGAATCCCTGCCCGGCCACCGGGTGCAGCGCCTGCGCCGCATTGCCGATCAGCACCACGCGACCGGCCACCGTCTCCGTGGCGCGCGACAGGGAGAGGGGATACTGGTTGCGTCGGCCGACGCGCGACCAGCGGCCGGCGCGCCAGCCAAACGAGGCGAGCAGCTCGGCCGCGAACGCCTGGTCATCGAGCGCCAGCAGTTCGGCGGCACGCGCGGGTCGCACGGCCCACACCACGGTGTAGCCGCCGCCGACGGTCGGCAACACGGCCAGTGGGCCCGAGGCAGTGAAGCGTTCGAAGGCTTCGCCATTGTTGGGCTTCTCGGTGGCCGCGTTCACGACGATGGCGACCTGGTCATAGTCCTCGACCTCGGCCTCGATGCCGGCGCTGGCGCGCAGCACCGAACCCGCGCCATCGGCGGCCACGGCCACCGAGGCACGCACGCGTTCGACCGCGCCTTCGCGCAGGACATCGATGAGTACACCGTCTTCAGCCAGGGTCGCGTGCTTCACCTGCGCGGGCATGGCGACGCTGATATTCGGCGCGGCTCGCAGTGCCTGCCACAACACGCGGCCGATCACCCGATTCGGAACTACGTAACCGAAAGCTTCGACGCCCTGCTCTTTCGCATCGAGGCGCGCCACGCCGAAGCGACCGGCGTCCGAGACGTGGATGGAGCGGATGGGTGCGGCCTCGGCGGCCATGTCTTTCCACACGCCGAGACTCTCGAAGATCTGGCGCGAGCCGTTGCCCAGCGCCGTGGTGCGTTCGTCGAAGCTGGGTTGCGAGGCCGAGTCCGGCGGAACGCCTTCGATCAACAGCACGCGCAGCCGGGTCGAGCGCAGCGCCAGCGCGAAACTCGCGCCCACCATGCCACCGCCGACGATGACGACGTCATGAGCCTCCGTGTTCATGCCACGGACGCCATGAGCCGTTCGATGGCCACCGCCTCCTTGGGCACGCCATCGGTGAGCACTTCACAGCCATCGCGCGTGACGACCACGTCGTCCTCGATGCGGATGCCGATGCCGTGGAATTTCTTCGGCGCGCCGGGCGTGCCGGGGGCCACGTAGATGCCGGGCTCGATCGTGAGCGCCATGCCGGGCTCCAGCACGCGCCATTCGTTGCCGACCTTGTAGTCGCCGACATCGTGCACGTCCATGCCCAGCCAGTGGCCGGTGCGATGCATGAAGTACTTGCGGTACGCACCCGACTCCTCGAGCTTCGCGAGCTTGCCCTTGAGCAGGCCGAGCTTGAGCAGACCCTGCGTGACCACGCGCACCGCGGCTTCGTGCGGCGCGTTCCAGTGATTGCCGGGTTTCACGCGCTCGATGGCCGCGTAGTTGGCGGCCAGCACGATTTCGTAGAGCGCGCGTTGTTCGGGCGAGAAGCGTCCGTTGACCGGGAACGTACGCGTGATGTCAGAGGCGTAGCAGTCCACCTCGCAACCGGCGTCGATCAACAGCAGGTCACCATCGCGCAGCGTCGCGTCGTTCTCGCGGTAATGCAGGATGCAGCTGTTGGGACCACCGCCCACGATGGGCAGATAAGAAGTGTCCGCGTTGTGGCGGCGGAACTCGTGCACCACCTCGGCCGCGATCTCGTATTCGCGTTTGCCGGGCGCGCAGGCCTGCATGGCGCGCACGTGTGCCTGCGCGGCGATCCGTGCCGCTTCGCGCATGGTGTCCACCTCGGCGCGGCTCTTGAACAGGCGCATGTCGTGCAGCACGTGATCGAGTGCCACGATCTCTTGCGGTGGATGCCGGCCGTTACGCGCCTGTGTGCGCAGGCCGTTCACCCAGCCGACCACTCGCTGGTCGAACTCGGGGTGAGTGCCCATGGCATAGAACACCTTGGCGCGGTTCTCGAGCAGTCCCGGCAGGATTTCGTCGATGTCGCCGATGGGGAATGCGTGATCGGCGCCGAAGTCGCGCGTGGCACCTTCGGGGCCGGCACGTCGGCCGTCCCAGGTCTCGCGGGCAGGATCCCGATCGCGCACGAACAGGATGTACTCGCCCTGGGGTCGACCCGGTACCAGTACGGCGACGGACTCGGGCTCGTTGAAGCCGGTCAGATAGTAGAAGTCGCTGTCGGGCCGGTAGGCGTACTCGACGTCGTTGTTGCGTAGCCGGACCGGTGCCGTGGGCACGATCGCAATGGAGTCCCGGCCCATGAGCTTCATGAGCGCGCGACGTCGACGCCGGAATTCTTCCCGGCCGATCGGCCGGCTCGCGGCGCGCGGAACATGGGCCGCGTGCGCGGCACCAGCGCGTGGATGTCTGCGACGCGTATTAATGCAACGAACCCTCGGGCGTCGGTTCCTGCCCGCGTGCGGGCGCGAGCTCGACGAACAGGATCTGCACGCCGACGCGCACGAACTCGACCACCTCGGCGAACGCGGTCTCGTTCTCCTCGTTTTGTTCCTCCGCATCGACGCCCACGTGCGTGATCTCGGTGAGGTCGTGGATGATCTCGCCCGCCTCGCTGGAAACCTTGGATGGATCAGATGCCGACCCGGAACCGAGCCCATACAGGAAGCCCTGGCACCAGTGGCTCAGTGCGTCGGCACGATCGGTGAGTGAAGACTCATCATCGGGCAGCAGCGGCGCGAAGTCCGCTTCGGTCCCCGCGAGCGTGCGCACGGTGGAGTCGTAGATGTTCTGCAGCACCGAGCTCTGCAGGGCCTCTTCTTCCGGGGAATCGTCCGGCAGGATCTCGTGCAGCCACTCGAGCAGTCCGTAATCGCTCGAGCTGCACAGCGCGCCTGCCAGCGTTCCATGTGCCTCGGCGGGTTCCTGGAGCGCGCGCGAGTCGCGCAGCACCCGCTCAAACTCATCGTAAGTGGCGGCCGTCATGGGGGAATTATGATTGCCGGGCGCAGGCGCCACAACGGAAAACGACGTCGGAGCGACGTCATCCGTCAAGTCGGTTTGCCGCTCCTGCGGCCCCTACCCTATAGTGCCGGCCCATGAACGACACCAACGATAACAACAAGTCCGCCAAGAGCAGCTTCGATGGCGAATTCGTGCGCCTCGAACGCCGCGTCGAAGAACTTCTCCTGACCATCGAGGCTCTCAAGGAAGAGAACCGCGCCCTGCGACAGCGGCAGGAATCGCTGGCCGCCGAGCGCTCGGCATTCGCGCAGCGCAACGACCAGGTGCGTGCACGCGTCGAGGCCATGATCGGTCGGCTCAAGACCATGGAGCACACTGCGTGAGCGAGAAAGAACCGGCGCACGTCACCGTACGCATCCTCGAGAAGGAATACTTCGTTTCCTGTCCTCAGGATGAGCGCGCCGATCTGCTCGACTCCGCCGAGTACCTCAACAAGAAGATGCGCGAGATCCGCGACACCGGAAAGGTGGTCGGTGCGGACCGCATCGCCGTGATGGCCGCGCTCAATATGGCCAACGAACTGCTGCGCCTGCGCAAGCACGAAGGCGAAATGAACGTCGTCACCGGACGCGTGAAGCAGATGCGCGAGCGCGTCGAAAGTGCGCTCCAGCGCACCCGTCAACTCGATCTTTGAGTGAAATCGCAAACCAATTCACGGACGACGTCGCTTCGACGGCATTTTCCGACGTGGCGCTTGCGCCTGAGAATGGTAGAGTCACTCCTGCGCTGCCTGCGGTGTTCGACAGTGGGTCGGGTTACCTCTCGACCGTAATGTAAACACCCAGGGACCTAAGCCTTGCCGGCAGTACTGTGCAGGTCCGCTTCGAGCGGAAAGCCTTAAATGTCGGGGCCGGTCCCACCTTGTTGCTCTGGTTCGAGAGCAACGGCTCGCACCGGCATTGCGGGTAGCGCTTTTCTTTCTCCTGCGTCGTGACAACGAAGCAAATCCTTCGCCAGCAACTCATGGCGCAGCGCCGCGCGGTCAATCCCGCGCAGCGCGATGCCGCGGCCCACGCCGTCGCGCATCACATTGCCGCCACCCGGTGGCTCGCACCCGGAAAACGCATTGGTCTCTATGCGTCGATGCCGCAGGAGCTCGGTACGGGTCCGCTCATCGAGCTCGCGCAACGCCGCGGATGCCAGGTCTATCTGCCGCGCATCACCCATTTCCGTTCCCGTGCGATGCGTTTCGTGCCCCTGAGCACGAGCACGCGCCAGCACGACTTCGGCATGCAGGAACCCGAGGGTGACGCCTGGCTCGGCGCGCGTTTCCTGGACACCATCTTCTGCGCGGGGGTGGGTTTCGATCGACGCGGTGCGCGCGTCGGTCATGGCGCGGGCTTTTACGATCGAGCATTGGCCTTTCGTCGTACCCGACATCATTGGCATGGACCCCGTCTCGTGGGTCTCGCCTATTCATTCCAGGTCGTGCCGCATGTTCCCGTGACGGCGCACGACGTGTTCATGGACCTGCTCGTCACGGAGAGGGGAATCGATGAACTACTGGCTGATGAAAACTGAACCCTCGACCTTCGGCATCGATCATCTCGCCAGGAAGCCGAAGAAAACCGCCATGTGGGACGGTGTACGCAACTACCAGGCCCGCAACATGCTGCGCGATGACTTCCGTCAGGGCGATCTCGCGTTCATCTACCACTCGAGCAGCGACGAAACGGGAATCGCGGGCATCATGCAGGTGGTGCGCGGCGCGTATCCGGACCCCACGCAGTTCGATCGGAAGTGTGATCACTACGATGCGGGTGCAAAGCGAGAAGATCCGCGCTGGTTTGTGGTCGACGTGCAACTCAAGCGGCGCTTCAAGCGCATCATCACGCTCGATGAACTTCGCAAACACGAAAGTGATGAGCTCGATGGGATGTTGCTGCTCAAACGCGGCAACCGGCTCTCGATCACACCGGTGAGTGAAGCTCACTGGCAGTTCATTAACTCGCTCGAGTGATGATGAACACGTCTGTCGATGTGAACGTGATGCTCTCCGTCGATGACACTTGCTTGAAATTTGTCAACACGTGCGTATACTCGGCCTCGGACTAACCCGTAACTACTGGAGATGTGCCATGGCGAAAGCCAAGAAGAAGGCCAAGAAGAAAGCCAAGAAGAAGTAATTCTTCGGCCTTTATGAAGACGGTGCCCGCGAAAGCGGGCATCGTCGTTTCCGGGGGTAGCAAAAAAAATGTGCTCGCCAGAATGAACAAAGACGCGGGAAAACAAGCTGCGGCGCGCGCGGCGCTCGAGTTCGTCACGCCGGGCAAGGTTCTCGGTGTGGGCACGGGTTCGACGGTGAACTTCCTCATCGATGAGCTCGCGGCACAGGGCGTGAAGATCGCAGGTGCCGTCTCCAGTTCGAATGCATCCACCGACCGGCTGCGCGTCGCCGGCTTCCAGGTCCTCGACCTCAATGACGTCGGGGCCATCGATACATACATCGACGGCGCCGATGAGACCAATCACCGCAGGCATCTCATCAAGGGCGGGGGTGCCGCGCTGACGCGCGAGAAGATCATTGCCGCCGCCTCGGCGCGTTTCGTCTGTATCGCCGATGCGAGCAAGCTCGTCGACACGCTCGGCGCCTTCCCCCTCCCCGTCGAAGTCATACCGATGGCGCGCCGCTACGTGGCCCACATGCTGGAGCGCATGGGTGGCCGCCCGGTCTGGCGGCAGCAAGTCACCACCGACAACGGCAATCACATCCTCGACGTGCATGGGCTGCGCATCAGCGACCCCGTGGCCACCGAGCAGGCCATCAACCAGATCGTCGGCGTGGTCACGGTGGGGCTGTTCGCCGCGCGTCCCGCGGATCTCGTGATCCTGGGTGGCGCGGACGGCATTCGCCGGTTCTGAAGCCCGGACGTCCGTCCGCTGTCCGGTGTCCGGGCGCGGACACCCTGGTGGCCACCCCGCTCCCGCCTGACAGGCAATTCATTTCAAGCAGTTAGGTTCGCCGAAGGCAGTTGGCACGCCATGTGCTTCAGACATGGCATGACCATGCTGTTGCGCGATGTTTCGATACGCGGCACCCAGACCCAGGACCGGGTTGTGGCCGCGCCCGACCGCAAGCGAGTGCTGCTGAAGAAGTACGGGCCCTGGGCGCTCGCGGCCCTCGCGGCGCTGGCGCTCGGCACGTGGAGCATCCGGTCCTGGCTGACTTCCGAGAAAGTCATCCCGCGCGAGCGCATGCGCACGTCCGTGGTGGAGCGCGGCGCCTTCGTGCGTGACGTGGCGGCGACAGGATTGGTGGTGGCCGCGGTGAGCCCCACCCTGTTCGCCGAAGCGCCCGGCACCGTCATCTATAAGGTGCGCGCAGGCGACGTGGTCAAGTCCGGCGACGTGCTCGGTGAAGTCCAGAGCGCGGCACTGACCAATGAATACGAGCGCGAGCGCGCCACGCTGGTCAGCGCCGACGCCGCCCTCAATCGCCAGTCCATCGAGGTGCGCCGCCAGATCCTCAAGAGCAGCCAGGACAGCGACCTCGCCAAGGTGCAGATCACGGCGGCCGAGCGCGAGTACAAGCGCGCCCAGGACGCCTGGGGCATCCACGTGATCCCGGAACGCGACTACCTGCGCGCCCGCGATGACCTCGAGACCGCCAAGCTCAATTACACCCACGCCGTCGAGACCGGCGGCCTGGAAAAGGACAGCCTTCAGCTGGAGCTGCGCAGCCAGCGCGCGCAACGCGATGCGCAGGCCCTGAAGGTTGCTCGCCTGCGCGAGCGTGTGGACGCACTCACACTGAAGTCCCCGGTGGCGGGCATCGTCGCCACGCTCGCGCAGGTCGAACGGGCCCAGGTCGCGGAGAACGCGCCGCTGGTCACCGTCGTCGACCTCTCGGCCCTCGAGATCGAGTTCCAGGTGGCCGAGTCCTATGCCAACGAGATCCGTCCCGGCATGAACGCCGAGGTCACGATGGACGGACGCAAGCTCGTCGGTACTGTCGCCGGCATCTCGCCCGATGTGCGCAATTCGCAGGTCACGGGCCGCGTGCGCTTCGCCGAGCAACCCCGCGGGCTGCGCCAGAACCAGCGCGCCTCCGTGCGCATCGTGCTCGATGAACGCAACGACGTGCTCAAGGTCGGCCGCAGCCCCTTCCAGGATTCGGATACCCGGTTCGTCTACGTGGTGCGCGACGGCGAGGCGGTACGCACGCCGGTCGAATTCGGCGCCGCGGCAGTCGGCGAGATCGAGATTCGCAACGGACTCACGGTCGGCGACGTCGTCGTGCTCTCCGACATGCGGGATTTCAAGGATGCACCTTCGGTGCTCATCAGCAATTAACACGTACATAAGGAACGGCCATGCTCTCGATGACCAATATCGCCAAAGTGTTTCGGACCGACCTCATCGAGACACACGCGCTGCGAGACTTTTCGCTGGAGGTGAAGGCTGGTGAATTCCTCGCGGTGACCGGCCCATCGGGATCCGGCAAGACCACGTTCCTGAACATCGCAGGCCTGCTGGAGCCCTACGACACCGGCACGTACAAGCTCGACGGCGTCGATGTGACCCAGCTCTCCGACGACGCGCGCTCGCACCTGCGCAACCAGAAGATCGGTTTCATCTTCCAGAGCTTCAATCTCATGCCGGACCTCAACGTCTACGACAACGTGGACGTGCCGCTGCGCTACCGGCGCATGAAGGCCGCGGAGCGCGACAAGCGCATCACCAATGCGCTCGAGATCGTCGGCCTCGCCGCCCGCATGAAACACATCCCGGCACAACTCTCGGGCGGACAGCAGCAGCGCGTGGCCATCGCCCGCGCGATCGCGGGCGACCCCAAGCTCGTGCTGGCCGACGAGCCGACCGGCAATCTGGACTCGCTGATGGCGCGCCAGGTCATGGACCTGCTCGAGAAGATCAACGAGATGGGTACCACCATCATCATGGTCACCCACGATCCCGAGCTCGCGCGGCGCGCGCATCGCAACGTGCAGGTCGTGGACGGGCAGATCTCCGACTACAAGCCGTTCGAGCCCACGGCGGTCACCGCGCAGCCGCCCAGCCAGGCCGGACACAGCGCCGCAGCCGGAGCCTGAGATGTTCGCGTACTACCTGCAGCTCGCGCTGCGCAGCTTCCGCCGCAACCCGGGCCTCACGGCGCTCATGGTGTTCGCCATCGCACTCGGGATCTCGGTCTGCATGATCACGCTGACCAGCTACCGCGCCGCGGCGCAGAACCCCGCGGGTGAACGCGGCGAGGTGATCTTCGCGCCGTCGATCGACAGCTGGGATCCCGAGCGGGGCTGGGACGAGGAGACCGACAAGACCTTCGCGCCGACGCAGCTCACCTACCGCGATGCGCAGGCGCTGTACGCCTCCAACATCCCGGATCGCAAGGTCATCATGTACAAGGCCGGCGGTATCTTCAGCCGCGCGGACAAGGGCATGGATCCCGAGTACATCTCCACGCGCATGACCA
>DATEII010000176.1:0-9622 GCA_035279135.1 Steroidobacteraceae bacterium | reverse complement strand
CCCCCGGGCGCGCTCATCGCGCTCGAGGACGGTGCCCGCGTGTCGGTCGGCGACGTGATCGCACGCATTCCCCAGGAATCCTCGAAGACTCGCGACATCACCGGCGGTCTGCCGCGTGTCGCCGACCTCTTCGAGGCCCGCAAGCCCAAGGATCCGGCCATCCTGGCGGAGCGCACCGGCACGGTGAGCTTCGGCAAGGAGACCAAGGGCAAGCGTCGCCTCGTCATCACCGGCGACGACGGCGAGAAGTACGAGGAGCTGATCCCGAAGTGGCGCCAGCTCAACGTGTTCGAAGGTGAAGGCGTGACGCGCGGCGAAGTCATCGCCGACGGCGAGCTGAACCCGCACGACATCCTGCGCCTGCAGGGCGTCGAGGCGCTGGCCAACTACCTGGTTCGCGAGATCCAGGACGTCTACCGCCTGCAGGGCGTGAAGATCAACGACAAGCACATCGAGGTGATCATTCGCCAGATGCTGCGCAAGACCGAGGTCCTCGAGTCCGGCGAAACGCCGCTGCTCAAGGGCGAACAGCTCGATCGCGCGCGCGCCATGGCGTTGAACGACCGCATCACGGCGGACAACAAGCAGCCCGCGAAGCTGCAGCCCGTGCTGCTCGGCATCACCAAGGCGTCGCTGGCCACCGAGTCGTTCATCTCGGCCGCGTCGTTCCAGGAAACCACCCGCGTCCTCACGGAAGCGGCGGTGCGTGGCCTCAAGGACGATCTGCGCGGCCTGAAGGAAAACGTCATCGTGGGTCGCCTGATCCCGGCCGGTACCGGCTTTGCTGCCCATGAGCATCGCCGCGCCAAGGCCGACGCCAACGATCGCGGCAGCTTCATGGATGTGGGCGGCGGTGTCGCCGACATCGATGACGGCGGCGGCGTGGGCGAGACGGCGGCGTCCGAAGGCTGATTCGAAGTAGATCGTTGATAACGAGGCGGCGGTCACGGTAGCGTGGCCGCCGCCTTTCTATTTTGAAGCCGGTGCCAAAACCGGCGCGCCACTCCGTCGTGGCCAAGGGGGGATTTTGAGAAACGGGATCCTGCGGATAGGCATGGCAGTCGTGTGCGCACTCACGTTGGCAGCTTCGGCCGGAGCGGCGCCGAAGAAAACCAAGCGGTACATCGCCAAAGCGCCCCCTCCGCAGAGCGACATGGAACTGGGATTCACGCAGGTCTCACGTGAACAGTTCCTGGCCAAGTACAAACACGTCGGCATCCTCGCACTCCAGTTGCCGCCGGAGCTGGAAGATCGTCCGGAAGCCGCCCGGGAGATCGAAGCCACCGTCGCGAAGTACCTGGCGCTTGCCGGCATGGATGTTGTGCCATCGCAAAGTTATCGGGCGGCATACGACACGATCAATCGCGAAGTGGGTGGTATCTACGATCCGAGAACCGGCGAACCCAAAGCGAAGCTGGCTACCGAGGTGGCGGATCGTGCACGGGCGGAATTCCAGGCGCGGGAACATCTCGACGGATTCGTCAGCTTGCGCGTGTCAGTTGTCTCGGCGAATTTTTTCGCCGCATGTATCCGGTGGGACGGCGTGTGTGATGCCAGTGACGGCGGTGAAGTCAATGACACCGACGATTCGCATCGCATCGGCACCATGTCCGGCAGCGTGCCGGCGCTGTCCCTGCACCTGCAGATATTCCAGGCGCCCGGACGCATGGAGTACTCGAAATACGCGGGCATTCAGCCCATGGCGTATGTGCGGGTGTTCGAACCCCTTCCGCCGCTGCCGGTCGCGCGCGCGAAGAAGGCGGAGCCGGCTTTGCGGCAGTCGCGTGACAGGATTTTGCAGTCGGTGCATCGAGTCGCTTTGTCGCCGATCTACTCGGATACCTTCAAGCTGCCCGAGGCGACCCAGAAGAGGATGCTGGACGCAGTGAGGCAGGAGCTCGCGCCGCTTCACTGGGAAGTCGTCGACGCGCCCGACGCGTATGCGCAGCTGGTGACGCGCATGCTCGGGGTGAACCTGTTCGATCCCTACACGGGCCGCAGAAATGAAGAGGCAATCAGTGTGGCTCGCCAGGCGGTATCGAGATCGATCGGCGGAAAACCGGAGCCAGATGCCATCCTCTGGCTCAGCGTGGTGGGCACGGTCGCGACTCATCGCAAGGGCAACGCCGAATGGGATGGTGTGACGCAGGACGCGCTGACCCTCGGGCCGGTCGTCAAGCGACGCGAACTGTTCACCTTCAATCCACCGCCCAATGTCGGCGGCGGCGACATCTGGGCCGTGTCGTTCCAGGCCCACCTCGCGAACCGTGACGATTCGCTGTTGTATCGCTCGCGTGGTGGATTGGAGCTGGCGCAGCGCATCCTCAAGCCCGACGTCGTGGGTTATCGCCCCGCGTCGGTCGATCGCGAGGACCTGCGAGCCTCGGAAATGTTTCAGCATCCCGAGCGGGAGACGATGGCCGTGCACATTGCGCTGCGCGAACTCGTGCTGACACCTGAGGCGCTGGCAGCGGAGGTGGGCGGACCAGCCCGGTAACCTGCCCGAAGCTTGATTTCGCGCTGCGATGAACGCAGGGTGCCCCGCATGGAGCAGACCATCCGATTCCTGACCGCCGATGACGGCGTGAAGCTCGCCTACGCGAGCTCCGGCGCCGGTCCGGCGCTGCTCAAGACGGCCAACTGGCTGAACCATATCGAATACGACTGGCAGAGCCCGGTGTGGAATCACTGGTTCACGCTGCTGTCGCGACATCACACGCTGTATCGCTACGACCAGCGCGGCAGCGGCCTCTCGGATCGAGTCGATACCGATCTCAGCTTCGAGCGCCAGGTTGCTGACCTCGAGCGGATCGCGGATGCGGCCGGGCTCGAGCGGTTCGCCTTGTTAGGAATCTCGCAGGGCGCGGCGCAGGCCATCGAATATGCGGCGCGCCATCCCGAGCGCGTGAGCCACATCGTGCTGCACGGAGGTTTTGCGCGCGGCTGGGCGAAGCGCTCGCCCGAAGCGTTGCGGGCCGGCCTCGCGATGACCGAGATCGTGCGCATCGGCTGGGGTGCCGGCACGGCCGCGTACCGTCGCATGTTCGCCGAGCTGCTCATGCCGCAGGCCAACGACGAGCAGGTGGAGTGGATCTGCGAGCTGCAGCGGCGCACGACCACGCCCGAGATCGCGGCCCGCATCATGGAGGTGTCCGGCAACATCGACGTGACCGCGCGGCTTCCGCTGGTGCGCGCGCCCACGCTGGTGCTGCACCCCCGCCATGACGCCATGGTGCCCTTCGATGAAGGCCGGCTCATTGCCGCGGCCATCCCCGGCGCGCGGTTCGTGGAGCTCGACAGCGCCAACCACGTGCTGGTCGAAGGCGAGCCCGCGGCCCAGCGCTTCCGCACCGTGGTCGGCGAGTTCCTGGGCTGGGAGCGCGAGGCGCCACGTCGACGTGCGGCGGACATGCCGGCGACCAGCGAGGAGCTGGCCATGCTCACCACGCGGGAGCGCGAAATCCTCGATCTCGTGGCGAGCGGCGCCAGCAACCAGGAGATCGCCGAGCAGCTGTTCATCAGCGAGAAGACGGTGCGCAACCACCTGACGGCCATCTTCGACAAGATCGGCGTCAGTTCGCGGTCGCAGGCCATCGTGTTCGCGCGCGACCGGGGGCTCGCGGGCCGCGCGCATTGATCCGGGACTTTTGTCCCGCCGTCGCGCGCTGCAAATTGAGTTGGCCGCCTCAGGCGGTGGAAAGCCGCGGCAGGCCTAATTCGCCTCCTCAGATGGGAGGTGAATCATGCTCAAACGGATCTTGGTCTTTGCGTACGGCCTCGTCTGCTACGCCATTTTCTTCGCGACTTTCCTGTACGCGCTCGGTTTCGTCGGCAACTTTTTAGTGCCCGTGACCCTGGACGGTATACCGCGCCTCGGCACCGGTGCCGCGCTGGCCATCGACTTCGGACTGCTGGGTCTCTTCGCGGTCCAGCACAGCCTCATGGCACGCCCGTTCTTCAAGCGCTGGCTCACGCGATGGATCCCGGAATCCGCCGAACGCAGCACCTATGTGTTGTTCTCGAGCCTGGCGCTGATCGCGCTGTTCCTGTTCTGGCAGCCCCTCGGTGGCGTGGTCTGGGACGTGCGCGATCCGCTCTGGCAGGCGGTGCTCTACGCACTGTTCGCGTTCGGCTGGCTGCTGGTGCTGGTTTCGACCTTCCTCATCAACCACTTCGATCTTTTCGGCTTGCGCCAGGTGTGGCTGCAGCTGCGAGCCCGGCCATATCGCCCGCTCAAGTTCGGCACGCCCGGCCCTTACAGGCTGGTGCGCCACCCGCTGTATCTGGGCTGGCTGTTCGCGTTCTGGGCCACGCCCACGATGACGGGGACACACCTGTTGTTTGCCTTCATGACCACCGCCTACATCCTGGTTGCCATCCAGCTGGAGGAGCGCGACCTGGTTACGGCGCTCGGTGATGATTACGTCCAATACCGGCGCAAGGTGCCGATGATCATTCCGGGACTCGGCCGCGCGGGCTGAGCAATGCATCGCCAAACCAGGGGCCGGTAGCGATACCGGCCCCTGTTCGCTGGTGCCATGACCTCAGACAAGTCCCTAGAATGCGCCGGCCCGCCAGCAGGCGGTTGCAAGAATCTGGCGGCAACTCCGGTCTGAGAATGGGCGGCACCGACAAAGGCGATCTGCTTCGACAGCGGCGTTTCGAAACGCTGTGCGAGCCGTGCCGCGTGGACGTGTTCCGGTTCGCGCTGTGGCTGGCGCGCAGCCGCTCCGTGGCGGAGGAAGTGGTGCAGGAAACCTTCTTGCGTGCCTGGCGCTCGTTCGAGTCGCTCAAGGATCCCGGCACCGTGCGTTCATGGCTGCTCACGATCGCGCGTCGCGAGCACGCGCGGCTGTACGAGCGCAAGCGCCACCCCACCGTGAACATCGACGAGCTCGCGGCGACCGAGTCGGTCGCCCTGGCGGCCGGGCAGGACCGCGATCCCGACGAGCTTCGCGACGTGCATCGCGCCATTTTCGAGCTCGAAGACGAGCACCGTGAGACGCTGGTCCTGCAGGTGCTCATGGGGTATTCGACGCAGGAGATCGCCGAACTGCTCGGCATCAACGAAGGCGCGGTGTCGACGCGCCTCTACCGCGCGCGCAACCGGCTGCGTGCGCGGCTGGGCCTCGGGCCCGACGAGTCGCAGGAGGGCAACGATGGACTGCGCTGAATTCCGCCGCGAGCTCGGGACCGATCCGAAGCGCAGCAGCCCCGAGCTCGAGGCGCATCGCGCGAGCTGCCCGGCGTGCGCCAGATATGCGGCCGACATGCAGCGCATCGACCAGCTGCTGCTGGGTGCGCTCCCGGTCAAAGGTCCGGCCAGCGCGGCGTCGCCGTGGAAACACGAACCGCGTCGCCACGTCGCGCGATGGGTGGCGCTCGCCGCGGGCGTACTCGTTGCGGCCGTGGGCCTCACGTTCGCCTGGCGCACGCAGGAGCGCCGCGACGCCTTGATCACCGAGGTGGTCAGACACGCTGACCGCGAGGCGAACGTGCTGGTGCCGAGCGAGAAACGCGTGTCCACGGAGAAGCTGCAGAAGGCGCTGGCCAAGGCCGGCGCGCAACTCGCCGCGGAGTTGCCCGTGTCCGTGGCGCGCATCTGCAAGGTGCGTGGTGAAGTCGCGCCGCACCTCATCATGCAGACGCGGGAAGGCGCGGTGGCGGTGCTGGTGCTGGCGCGCGAGCACACCTGGCTGCCGCATTCCTTCGCCGAACAGGGCTACCAGGGACGGCTGCTGCCCAAGGACGGCCATGCCATCGCCATCATCGGCACCAGTGCGGCTGCGGTGAAAGCCGGCGCGGAGCTGGCCTCCGGCGCCATCGAGTGGCCCAAGTAAAGTTTTCTCCCGATCCCCGGTCTGTGCTCCCGAGGGCGCTTTTTCGCCCGCGAATTGCTACCGGTGTCATAAACCAGGGGGAGAACACACATGCCGGCTTTTTCTCGCGCAATCATTCGTTTCCACGTCCGCGCTGCGCTCGGGCTGGTCGCCGGCTGGAGCATCGCCGCGCTGGCCCACGCCGATGATGCGCAGACCACGCCCGCCGCCAATGTCGAGGACGTCGAGGAGGTCGTCGTCACCGGATTTCGCGCCAGCCTGAACGCGGCGCTCGAAGACAAGCGCACGTCGGCGGCGGCCATCGACAGCATCAAGGCCGAGGACATCGGCAAGTTCCCGGATTCGAACCTGGCGGAAGCCATCCAGAGGATTCCGGGCGCCTCGATCTCGCGTGACGCGGGCGAGGGCCGGAATCTCAGCGTGCGTGGCCTCGGCCCGCAGTTCACACGCGTGCGCATCAACGGCATGGAGGCGCAGAGCACCACGGGCGGCACCGATAGTTCGGGTGGCGCCAACCGCAATCGCCAGTTCGATTTCAACGTGTTCGCCTCGGAGCTGTTCAACAGCATCACGGCGCGCAAGACTTCCTCGGCTGAAGTGGAGGAGGGCTCGCTCGGCGCCACGCTCGATCTGCAAACGGCGCGTCCCTTCGACTACAAAGGCTTCACGCTCGCGGCTGGTCTCAAGGGCGCCTACAACGATCTCGCCGAGGACATCGATCCGCGCGCGACCTTCCTGGTGAGCAACACCTTCGCCGATGACCGCTTCGGCGTGTTGTTCTCCGCGGCCTACGCGAAGCGCGGCCTGCTGGAGGAAGGCTCGAGCACGGTGCGCTGGGATGCGGGCAACAGCGTGGGCGGATTCAACGCGGCGTCGGCTCCGAGCGGCGTCACGCTCGCGCAGGCGAATGCCGCCACCACGTTCCATCCGCGCATTCCGCGTTATGGCCGCCTGGCGCACGAGCAGGAACGTCTGGGACTCACCGGCGCGCTGCAGTGGCAGGTCACGGATGCGAACCGCCTCAGCCTCGACGCGTTGTATTCGGACTTCAAAGCCGAGCGCGACGAGCTCTTTCTCGAAGCCTTCTCCTTCAGCCGCAACGCCTCGCAGGGCGGCAAGCCGCAGACATTGATCCGCGCCGGCGAGCTCGCGCCGAACGGCACGCTGGTGTACGGCCTGTTCGACGGCGTCGACATCCGCTCCGAGGCCCGCCACGACGATCTCGAAACGAAGTTCACGCAGCTCACGCTGACGGCAGACCACGAGATCGGTGAGCGCTGGAAGCTGACCGAGCTGTTCGGGTATTCGAAGTCGGACTTCAACAACCCGGTGCAGACCACGATCACGCTGGATCGATCGAATACCAACGGCTACTCGTGGGACTACCGCGACGACGATCGGTTACCGGCCTTCGGCTACGGTTTCGATCCCACCGTCGCGTCGAACTGGAGCTTCGGTACATTCAGTGGAGGCTCCTCCGAAATCCGCATCCGGCCGCAGGGCGTCGACAACACGTTCAAGTCGGCACAGATCGGTGCCGAGTTCGCCGCCAGCGAATCGTTCAAGCTCAAGTTCGGCGTCGACTACAAGAACTATTTCTTCGAGACCTTCGAGTCGCGGCGCGCCTCGGAGACCACGGTACCGGCGCTGCCTGCCGGTACCACGGTCGCGGACCTGAGTCGTCTCATCAGCGGCTTCGGACGCGGCCTCGACATTCCCGCGGTGACGCCGCGCTCCTGGCTGATCGCCGACATCGATGCCTTCGACCGCACGTTCGACATCTACAGCAACACCGGCATGTTCGCGCTCGGCAGCGTCACCAACGCGAACGCGCGCGGCAACAACCGCAGCGTCGAGGAAGCGGACACGGGCGCCTGGCTGCAGGCCGACTTCTCCTTCGACATCGGTATCCCGGTGCGCGGCGACATCGGCGTGCGTTACGCCGACACCAGCCAGACTTCGCATGGCTATCTACCCGCGGGCGGCGCGCCGGTGCTGCTCGAAGCCGGGCACGACTATTCCGACTGGCTGCCGTCGCTGAACCTGGTCGGTGAATTCACGCCGAACCTGTTGCTGCGGCTCTCGGCCGCCAAGGTGATGACGCGCCCGGCGCTCGCCCAGGTGACGCCCGGCGGCTCCATCAATCTCGTCGGCAACCTCACCGTCGCCACCGGCAATCCGCAGCTCGAGCCGACCCGTGCGAACACCTACGACCTCGCGCTCGAGTGGTACTTCGACGAGGGCGCGTTGTTGTCGGGCGCGGTGTTCTACAAGGACATCAATACGTTCGTGCAGACGCTGACCGTGTCGATGCCGTTCAACACCTCGGGTCTGCCGCTCGATCTGCTGGCCGGCACTTCGCTGACCGGCAACGAGGTTTTCGCATTCAGCCATCCTGTGAACACCGAGGGTGGTCCGCTCAAGGGCTTCGAGATCAACTACCAGCAGCCGTTCAAGTTCCTGCCCGGCGCCTGGAGCAACCTCGGCCTGCTGCTGAACTACACGTACGTGGATTCGGAAATCGACTATGTGACCTCGGCCACGGGCGCGACTCCGCCGGTGCAGAACAACCTCGTGAACCTCTCGCCACGCGCCTGGAACGCCACGCTGTACTACGACAGCGGCGCTTTCTCGGTGCGGGCGTCGGCGGCGTATCGCGACCGGTACCTCACGGCCGTGCCGGCCACCAACGCACCCGCCATCCAGGACGCGGAGGGCACGAACGAGACCCTGAACGTGGATTTCGCCGCCTCGTACTCCATCAATGACCACCTGAGTGTGTCCCTGGAAGGGCTGAACATGACCGACGAGGTCAACGACCAGTTCATCGACACGGCTTCGGACCGGGTCGTGGTCTACACCCACACGGGGCGGCATTTCTTCCTGGGGGCGAACTACAAGTTCTGATCCGGCCGTCCGACCGCGTCTGAGTGGCCCTGATCCCTCTCAGGGCCGGCGCCGGGTGGCTTCGCCTCCACCCGGCGCCATTTTCGACCTCCGGCGGAGCCCCGGCCGGCGCTCCTATAGATATGAGCGCAAAGGGGTTTTCCTGCATTGCACCAATGCGTTGACACCCCCCGGTCTCATACCTAGAATCGCCGGCCTTTGTCGCCCCACCCCCAAACCGGGTAGGGCGTAAATAGCGGACAAATGCACCGGGCCGTCTCCCCAAAAGGGGGCCGGCCCGGTGTTTTCTCGTCCGCCCAGTTATCAACTTGGAGTAAGCATGGCCACAACGAGCCAGTTGATCGCGAATCCACGTCGCATCAACAAAGAGAAGACCAAGGTTCCCGCTCTGGGAGCTTCGCCGCAGAAGCGTGGCGTGTGCACGCGCGTGTACGCGACGACGCCGAAGAAGCCGAACTCGGCCATGCGCAAGGTGGCGCGTGTTCGCCTGGTCAACGGTTACGAAGTCACTTCGTACATCGGCGGCGAAGGCCACAACCTGCAGGAGCACTCGGTGGTGCTCATCCGTGGCGGCCGCGTCAAGGATCTTCCTGGCGTTCGTTACCACACCGTGCGCGGCACGCTCGACTGCGCTGGCGTCGGCAACCGCAAGCAGGGTCGCTCCAAATACGGCGCCAAGCGCGCCAAGAAGTAACAGGGACTAACTACCTATGTCACGTCGCGCAGCAGCTCCCGTCCGCCACATCCTGCCGGACCCGAAGTTCAACAACGACATGCTGGCCAAGTTCATGAACGTGGTCATGCAGAGCGGCAAGAAGTCGGCCGCCGAACGCATCATCTACGGTGCCATCGACCGCATCGTCGAGAAGACCGGC
>DATEII010000175.1:0-25205 GCA_035279135.1 Steroidobacteraceae bacterium | reverse complement strand
ATCCACGTTGAGCTGCCCCACGTTCACCCCCAGCAGGGTGATCTCGTCGCTTCCGAAGTCCAGCAGCACGCCGCCCGAGAAGCCATGCGCGCTGGCCAGCACGTCGCCGAAGTCATCGATGCCCGCCACCGCCGAGAGATCGAGACGGTCGCCCAGTCCCGCACCGGCACGGAAATCGAGCACCGTGAAGTCGTCGTCGCCCTGGAACACGTCATTGCCCGCGCCACCGAACAGGATGTCGGTGCCGGTGCCGGCGCGCAGCACGTCGTCACCACTGCCACCGACCAGGATGTCATCGCCCGCGCCGCCGGACAGCGTCATGCCGCCACGTCCCGCGAGCAGCACGTCATCACCCGCGCCGCCCGAGAGCGTGAAGGCCGCCACACCGGCTGTGACCGAGGTGGCATTGAGGATGTCGTCGCCCGCATTGCCGTCGATGGTCAGCACGTCGCGCGCATCGAGGTTCGAGACGCGCGTCTGTGCCGTGAGTCCGCTGATCACAGAGTCATCGCCGCTGGTGCTGATCGTGATGAGCTCGTCCTGGACACCGCCGCTGACGGCGACGCTGTCGACCGCGCCATCACCGCTGGTACCCGCCGCGACGCCGGCAAGGTTGATCGCCACCTCGCGCACGTCGGTGCCGCGCAGGTCGCCGATGTTGAAGTTGTCGACGCCGCCGAGCGCATTGATCTCCACGCGCTCGACATTGTCCTGGTCCATCACGATGTTGGCGACGTTGCGCGTCAGCGTGGCGTGACCGCCGTTGGCCACGAGGCTGAAATTCTCGTTGATGGCCGCGCCGTTGAAGCGATGCGTGTCGAAGCCGGCGCCGCCGTCGATGACGTCGCTGCCGTCGCCCGGATCCCATTGGAACACGTCATCACCGGCGCCGAGCAGCGCCGTGTCATTGCCCTGGTTGCCATCGATGAAATCGTTGCCGCTGCCGCCGAGCAGCAGGTCGGCGCCATTGCCGCCGAGCAGGCGGTCGTTGCCGGCCCCGCCATCGAAAGTGATCTTCGTGAGGGCCGCCAGGTTGCCCGTGGCGTCGATGAGGTCATCGCCGCCGTTGCCGCTGACCAGCAGGCTGTCGCCCAGGTCACCGCGCACTTCGACGGTGGCCGCGAGGCCATCCACGAGCACCTGCGTGCCGCTGGCCGTCACGTGGAGTGCATCGGCGCCACCGGCGCCGTTGACCGCAAACGTATCGGCCACTCCCGAAGTGCCCGCGGCCGCGACATGATCGAGCGCGCCCGCATTCGAGACGATCACGTCCGCACCGACGCCCCTCGCCAACAGGTCCTCGCCATGGCTGATAAAGCTGAACGAGCTGCCCGTGGCACGACCCTGCAGCAACACGGTGTCGGCGGCATCCGTGGCTTCGGCGAGGTCGACCGCGACTTCCCGCACGTCGGTGCCGGTCAGGTCGTTGACCCTGACCTGGTCCGCACCACCGAGCGCGTGGAAGTCGATGCGCTCGACGTCATTGAGATCCATCACCACGTTGGCGATGTCGCGCGTGAACCGCGCGCGTGCGCCATTCGCGGAGATGTCGATGCGCTCGTTGATGTTCGCGCCATTGAACAGCAGCGTGTCGTCGCCGGCCTGGCCTTCGACCACGTCATTGCCGTCGCCCGGATCCCACTGGAACACGTCGTTGCCGGCGCCCAGGAAGGCGGTATCCGCGCCCTGGTTGCCATCGATGAAGTCGTCGCCATTGCCACCCAGCAGCACGTCCGCGCCGTTGCCGCCGAGGATGCGGTCGTTGCCCTCACCGCCATCGACGGTGAATGCAGCGAGCGCCGCGAGGTTGCCCGTGGCCGAGAAACTGTCGTCACCGCCGTTCATGTTCACGACGATGTTTTCGGTGCTGCCGATGTCCAGCGTGAACGGCGCCGGCGACACGCGATCGAACTGGATGCGCGTGCCGTTGGCCGTGGCCGTGAAAACCTCCGCGCCGTTGCCGCCGTTCACCTCCGCGGTGTCGTTGCCATCGCCGCCTTCCATGAGATCGCTGTCGTCGCCGGGATTCCAGATCATGCGGTCGTTGCCGGCCTGGCCGAACATCTGGTCGTCGCCATCGCCGCCGGTCAGCGTGTCGTTGCCGGCACCGCCGAACAGCAGGTCTGCTCCGCCCCTGCCGATCAGCGTGTCATTGCCCGCTTCGCCGAACAGCTGGTCCGCGCCGGACCCGCCGGTGAGCGTGTCGTTGCCGGTGCCGCCGAACAGGTGGGCTCGCGGCAATGCGCCGCTGCTTTCATCGAGCGTGATCACGTCGTTGCCCGCCAGACCGAACACTTCGATGGTGGCCGTGTTGGCAACCGTCGGCGTGCCGCCGGCCACCGCGACGGCGCCGCCGTTGACGCGCAACGTGCCGGCCGCATTGCGACTCACTTCGATCTCGTTGTCGATGACATCGCCGGTCACGTCCAGTGTGCCGGTGCCGAAGGTGCCTGTGATGCTCATGAACTCTGCTCCTGCGTAGTTAGGTGATCAGGTCTCGCGCATGGCGCGACGCGTGAATGCGGTGATGGGACTCATCAGGTATTGAAAAAGTGTGCGGTCCGAGGTCGTGACGAACAGCTCGGCCGGCATGCCGGCCTTGAGCCGCACGTCGGGATGCCCACGGAGCGCCGCCACGTCCACTTCCACGGTGGCCGCGAACCACGACTCCCCGCTCTGCGCGTCGGTCATGCGATCCGGAGACACGAAGGTCACGCGCCCCGGCAACAGCGGTGTGGTGCGCGCGTCGTAAGCCGCGAGCCGCACCTGCGCGGGCAGATCGGCGAACACGTGGCTGATGTCCTGCGGGCGGATGCGCGCCTCGACCACGAGCAGCTCGTGGCTGGGGACCACGTCGGCAATCGGCGCGCCGGCCGCGAGGACTTCGCCGGCCGCGGCCACGCGCAGTCCCATGACGACGCCGTCGACGGGCGAACGCACCGCCTGACGTTCCACCTGGTCCTTCGACGGGCGCAGGCGTTCCTCGAGCTCGCGCAGTCGTGCCGAAGACGACTTCAACTCGTCGGTGGCAGCCTGCTGGTAGCGATTGCGCGCGTCGGCCATGCGCGACTGCAGCTCCGCCGCGCGCTGGCGCGCCAGTGCCAGCTCGCTGCGCGACTCGCCAAGGCGGCCGCGTAGATCCGCTTCCCCCCGTTGGAGCGGCAGAAGCCGCGCACGCGGCAGGTAACCTTCGGCGACGAGTTTTTCATTGAGCTTGAGTTCCTCGGCGGCGAGGCGCGCCGATTCCGCGTGGGATTCGATCTGGCTCTCGAGCGCCGCGGATTGCGCACGGGCCTCGCGCAGCTGCAACTGCAGCGCGTCGATCTGCTCGTCGAGCGTGCGGCGCCGGGCCGCGAATTGCGCGCGTTCGCGCGCCAGGTATTCGGCCGCGCGTGGGTCATTCTCAAGCTCGCCGGCATCCCAGCTGCGCGTGAGACCGCTCTCGGCAGTCGCGCGTGCATGGCGCACGCGTTCGGCGCGCAACTGGTCCTCGAGCAGCGAGAGCTCGGCGTCGCCGCGCACGTCTTCGATGAGCAGCAACACGTCGCCCGCGCGCACCGCCTGTCCGTTGCGCACCTTGATCTCACGCACGATGCCGCCTTCGCGGTGCTGCACGGTCTTGCGCTCCATCTCCACCTTGATGCGCGCCGGCGCGATCACGGCGCCGGAAAGTGGGGCGATGCCCGTCCAGAGCGCGAGCAGCGTCGCGGCCACCGCGAGCGGCAACCACACCACGCGTCGATCGAAGTGACGCGCCTCGCTGCCCGCCAGCGGCGCGTCGAGCAGTGCGCCAAAACCGGTGGCGCGAGTCATGCGTTCACCAGCGACAGCCGCGGCAGCACCGAAGCCGTGTGCCCGAAGGCCTCGATCTTGCCGTTGCGCAGGATGGCGATGCGGTCCAGCTTGCTCGTGAGGTTCCGACGGTGCGTGACGACGACGACGGTGACGCCATCCGCCTTGAGCTCGCCGAGCGCCACCGCCAGCGCCGCATCGCCCTCTTCGTCGAGATTGGCGTTCGGCTCGTCGAGCACCAGCAGGCGGGGATCGCCGTACAGCGCGCGCGCCAGCGCGATGCGTTGCCGCTGTCCGGCCGAGAGGCGGCAACCGCCTTCGCCGATCTCGGTGTCGTACCCCTGGGGCAGCCGCAGGATCAACTCGTGTGCGCGGGCCCGTTGCGCGGCGCGCAGCACCGCGTGCGGATCGGGCTGCTGCAACCGCGCGATATTGGCCGCGACGCTTCCCGAGAACAGCTCGACATCCTGGGGTAGATAGCCCACCGCGCGACCGAGCGCCTCGCGCTCCCACTGCGCGATGTCGGCGCCGTCGAGCCGCACCTTGCCGGACTGCGCGGTGCGCAGGCCGATCAGCAGCCGCAGCAGCGTGGTCTTGCCCGCGGCGCTGGCACCGACGATGCCCAGGCTCTCGCCCGGCGCCACCGCGAACGAAATGCCGCGCAGCAGCGGCGTGGTCGCATTCGCGGGCGCGTAAGTCAACCGCTCGACCTCGAGGCGTCCTTTCGGCGTGGGTAACGCGAGCCGCTGCGGCTGCGCGCGCGGCGCACGGTCACCCAGCCGGCGCCAGGCGCTGCGCGCCTCGATCATCGCCTTCCAGCCACCGATCAGCAGCTCGACCGGCTGCAACGCGCGCCCGAGCAGGATGGTGGCGGCGATCATGATGCCGGGCGACGCCTCGCGTCCAATCACCAGCCAGGCACCGAACCCGAGCGCGAGGGCCTGCAGGCCCTGGCGCGCCATGCGGGCCAGGGCGCCGAGTCGAGCGCTGGTCCGTGCCAGTCGTTCCTGCGCCGCCAGGTGTTCGTCGCTGTGTCGCTGCCAGCCGGCGAGCGCGGCGCCGCACATGCCCATGGCCACCACGGATTCGGCATTACGCAGCAGCGCTTCGGCGCGTCGCTGCGTGAGCCGCGCCGACGCCAGCGCATCGTCGGTGTGCCGGCGCGTTGTGTATTCGGTGAGCACGCCGAGGCCGAACAACGACAGCGCACCGAGCGCCGCGATGCCGCCGAGCAGCGGATGCATGCACGTGATGACGAGAAGATAGAGCGGCACCCACGGTGCATCGAACAGCGCCACGACTCCCGGGCTGGCCAGCAACTTGCGCAGTTGCGCCACGTCGCGCAACGCATCGCCGTCGCGCGCCTGTCCCGCCGCGCGGTTTTCGAGCTCGCCCGCCAGCGCCTCGGGCGCCAGGCTGCTCTCGATGCGGCGACCGGCCGCGGCCAACGTGCGGCTGCGCGCGGCATCCATCACGAAGCCCAGCCACAACATGACCCCGACCGGGATGCCGAGCATGACCAGAGTTTCGATGCTGCCGCTCGCGAACACGCGATCGAACACCTGCAGCATGTACAGGGCCGGCGCCAGCAATGCGATGTTGAGCAGCAGGCTGGCGAAGGCGGCGAGCCGGATGAACGGTCGAATCTGTCGCGACAGCAGCCAGTCCATTGCCATCCCCCGTGAACGCGAGTCCTTTGCGATTGAGTCGCGAGCCACGGGCGCGCGGTTCCGGCGACCGCCTGGCGCGGCCGGAATATCTTTTCGCAGGGGGACGGAACCCGGGTGGCGCGACGCGAGACCGCGTCGCGTGCCTAGCTACTTCTTGCTGCCCGGGTCGCTGCCCGACGGCTGGAACATGTTCATGGGGAATTGCGCGACATTGCTGCCTTCGAACGCGCTGATCTTCGCCTGCCCGGTCTTCTTCACTTCGTCGATTCGCAGGATGCTGTGCATCGGCAACATGGTGCACTTCACGCCTTCGAACTCGGACTTGATGCGCTCCTCGGCGGGATCGAGCAGCACGGCGGAGCGTGCACCGAAAGTGAGGTCTTCAACTTCGATGAAACCGAACAAGCGACCCTGGCTCACTTTACGGGCATAAACCTCGTAAACCTTGCCCTGGTTCACGAACATAATCTTGAAAATGTGACTGGATGCCATCGATCGGACTAGGGGGCGGTTAACCTGCCCCTTCATACACGCATGGGCCGCGGGAAGCTAGGGTCCAGAGGGTACGCAAGGCATGGCGCTCCGGTTGCGCGTCATCAGTGAACATCGCTCGAGGTTGGGCGACAAGAGTACGTTCGTCTTCGGTGTTTCGGGCGGCAGCATAGGACGCTCGGCCGAGAACGACTGGGTGTTGCCCGATGACATGCGCTACGTATCCGGACGTCACGCGCGTATCGTTTTCCACAAGGGCCGCTACCTGCTGCAGGACACCTCCAGCAACGGCACCTACGTCAACGACAACGAAAAGCCGCTCGGCAGCCAGAACCCGCACGAGCTCAAGTCCGGCGACATCCTGCGCATCGGCGAATACCACGTGCAGGTGCAGATCGACTCGGCCACCGATTTCAGCCTCGACGACAGCGCGCTGTACAAGCGCAACTCGGGTGCCACCAGCACGCGCCGCCGCGTCCCGCCGGCCGATCTCGGCGCCTCGCTCCGGCTCGAGAACCTGCTCGAGGCCAGCAACGACATCTCCAGCGACGAGCTCAAGCCGGTCAACGCCTTCGGCCAGGCCGTCTCGTCGCGCACGCGCGCGCTCATGCACACGCAGGACCTGCCGAAGGAGCCTGCGACCAACCCCGAGCTCGACGTGGACTCGGAAGCCGTGGCGCGTCGCATTGCGCGACTCGCGCGCGCCGCCGAGAAAACCCAGCGCGAGAAGATCGCCCAGCAGCCGGCGCCCGCACCGGCTCCCCCTCCGCCTGCTCCCGTGGTCACGCCCGAGCCTCCAGCCGCCAACAACACGCCGGGCCTGCAGGCCTTCTGCCGCGGCGCGGGCATCGGCGCGGAAACGCTGCCCGTCGACGCCCATGCCCGCATGCTGCATCTGGCCGGACAGCTGCTGCGCGAGTCCCTTCTCGGTCTCAAGGAAAGCAACCGCAGCCAGCAGGATCAACGCGACCAGCTGCGCGTGACCTACGAGAAGGAACAACACACCGGCATGGTTCCTTCACTCGATCGTCACAGCGTCGAGGAGCTGATCCAGGAATTGCTCAAGGCGCACGACAGCCGCCGCTTCGATGCCGTGCAGTGGCTGCGCAGTTCGTTCCAGGCCGGACGCCAGCACGACGATGCGCTGCTGCGCGCGATGTTCGCGGCGTTCATCGATTTCATCGGCCGGCTCGATCCCCGCGACCTCGCCACTCGATTCGAACGCAGCGCACGCCGCAAGACCATGGGCAACTGGGAACTGTACGGCGAGTTCTATCGCAGCCTGTGCGAAACGCCGCCCGGCACTCTGCCGCACATCTTCGTCGAGACCTTCGCGCAGAGTTACGACCAGCTCGCGCGCGAGAACGACGCAGGCTCCTCGCACTCGATCGACGCCGCCTGAAGGCGGACGGCGGCCGCGATCCGCGCAACGGATGCGGCCGCGACGCTACATTCCCGACAGATTGCCTTTCTGGCTGTCCACGTCGTCGTCGTCATCGAGATCTTCCTCGTCAACGTCATCGTCCGTGGATTCATCGTCCTCTTCACCGCTGGCCATGCGCTCCTGCTCGCGCTCCTGGCTCGGCTGCAAGGCGCGACGCTTGCGGTCCGTCTGCATGCGGCCCGTGGTGTCATCGCGCCCGGATTCATCGTCACCTGCCAGGCTGGTCTGGTCTTCCACCTGGGCCTCATCGTCGTCGGGCGAAGTCTGCATCGGATTGCGGCGGCCCTTCTGCTGCTGATCCTGAGGTTGCTGGCGATTCGGCATGACGCGTCTCCTTGTGGCCCGGCGCGTGATTGCCCGGGACGCCATCACGCTAGCAACCACGTGGGCCCGGACTTAAGTTGCCGCGAACCCGGGTTCCCATAGTCGCCGGCCGACAAGGGGTGGGAATCGGACGGCCGCGCAACACTTGTGTCGAAAACCCCCGCTGTCGAAACTCGCGTTTGCCGTTCGTCTGGGAGTTGCAGTGGCGCGCGGCGCCGAACGAGGAAATCGCGATGAAACAGTACCTGCTGAGCGTGTGTTATCCGGCCGGCGGCACGCAGCCGCCCCCCGACGTGTTGCAGAGAATCACGCGTGACGTGCACGCGATACAACAGCAGATGCAGGCGGCAGGCGTGTGGATCTTCAGCGGTGGCCTCTACCCGGCCCATACGGCCACGGTGTTGCGCGACCAGGGTGGGGACGTCGTCATGACCGACGGACCTTTCATCGAGAGCAAGGAGCAGATCGGGGGCATCAGCATCGTGCGCGCTCCCGATCTCGATGCCGCGCTCGACTGGGGGCGCAAGCTGGCGCGCGCGATCGGCGTGCCCATCGAAGTCCGGCCCTTCATGGAGTCACACTGAAGCACGAGATCGAGCAGGTATTCCGCCGCGAATACGGCCGTGCCGTGGCCGTGCTCGTGCGCTCGCTGCGGGACATCTCGCTGGCGGAAGAAGCGGTGCAGGACGCCTTCACGGCGGCATTGCAGCGCTGGCCGGTCGAAGGCATGCCGCCGGCGCCGGCCGGCTGGATCATCACCACGGCGCGTCACCGTGCCATCGATCGCCTGCGGCGCGAAGCCTCGCGCGACGAACGGCACGCCGCGGCCCTGCAGCTCATGCAGGCGGATGCCATCGAGGAGCACGCCGTGCAGGACGATCATCTGCGCCTGGTATTCACCTGCTGCCATCCGGCGCTGGCCAGCGAGGCGCGGGTCGCACTCACGTTGCGCTTGTTAGGCGGGCTGACCACCGCCGAAATCGCGCGCGCCTTCCTGGTGTCGGAGCCCACCATGGCGCAGCGCCTCTCGCGCGCCAAGGCCAAGATCCGTGACGCCGCTATTCCGTGGCGGATCCCCGACGCCCATGAACTGCCCGGCCGACTGGCCGCGGTACTGGCGGTGGTCTACCTGGTCTTCAACGAAGGTTACAGCGCGACGTCGGGTGACGCGCTGCTGCGCCCGGAGCTCTGCGACGAGGGGCTGCGACTGGGGCGCCTCTTGCGAGAGCTCCTGCCGCGGGAAACGGAGGTGGCGGGCCTGCTGGCGCTCATGTTGCTGATCCACGCGCGGCGCGCCGCCCGTGTCGACCCGCGCGGCGACTTCGTGAAACTCGCCGACCAGGACCGCTCGAAATGGAACCGCGAGGAGATCGCCGACGGCCAGGCGCTGCTCCGGCAATGTCTCGAGCGCCACGCACTGGAGGGCAGCCATCCCGGTCCCTACCAGCTGCACGCGGCGATCAATGCCGTGCACAGCGACGCCGCGGACGCGACCCGCACCGACTGGCGCCAGATCGTGGCATTGTACGACCAGTGGATGGCGCTGGCGCCGAGCGCCATCGTCGCGTTGAACCGCGCGGTGGCCGTCGCGGAAATCGGCGGCGCCGCGCGGGCATTGCAACTGGTCGAGGAACTGCCGCTGGATTCGTACCACCTGTTCCATGCCGTGCGAGCCGACCTGCTGCTGCGCGCGGGCCGCAAACCTGAGGCCGCGCTGGCCTGGCGGGCGGCGCTGGAACGCTGCGGCAACGAGCGCGAACGCCGCTTCCTGCAGCGACAGCTCGACGCCGCGATTTCTACGACCTAGTGCGTATCGACTTGGCAAGCCGCGGCCGCGATGCTGCACCACGGCAGCGCCCTAACTACCCCAGCCCCATGCCATGAACGCCCGCGCCCGGACCCGCATTCTCACCCTGGCGCTCGTGCCGTTCGCCTGCTCGCTCGGCAGCTGCAAGCTCATGGAGCTGCAGCGGGAGAACGTCGAGTACTCGGCCGCCACGGTGCTCGCCGGCCGGGTATCCGCCGGATCGTGGCAGGGACCGGTCAGCGTGGCGGCGATCCGCCGTGACCACCGCAAGGTCATCGTGCAGCACGACGTCTGGCTGCACGAAGCGGGCGGCTTCGACCTCGTCGTTCCCGATGGCGAGTACACGCTGCTGGCCTTCGGCGACCGCGACAACGACGGCCGGCCCGACGACGGCGCGCCCGCCGGCACGTATCCCGAGACGGTCAAGGTCGACGGCGCGGGGTTGATCCTGGCGCTGAACATCGCGCTGCGCGCCGACGAGTGGCAGGAGGTGCGCGCGGCGATGCCGCCCAACTACCGCCGCGCGCCACGTTCCAGCACCGCCCCCGGCGCGATCGCCGATCTCGATGCGCCGCAGTTCAGCGCCGAATCGGGCAAGCGCGGCTACTGGGCGCCGATGGAATATTTCCGCAGCGTCGGTGGCAACGTGTACTTCATCGAGCCGTACGATCCCGCGCGCACGCCCATCCTGTTCGTGCACGGTGCCACCGGGTCGGCACAGGACTTCCGCTACTTCATCGATCACCTGGACCGGTCGCGTTACCAGGCCTGGATCTACCAGTACCCGTCGGGCGCGCCGCTCGAGGCGATGGCGCACCTGCTCTACTGGAAGCTGCTGAACCTGCAACTGCGCTATGGATTCACGCACCTCGACGTGGTGGCGCACAGCATGGGCGGCCTGGTGGCACGACGTTTCCTCCTCGACCACGGCGCGGAATTCCCGCAGCTCACCCAGTTCGTCTCGATTTCGACGCCCTGGGGTGGCCAGCGCAGCGCCGCGCTCGGCGTGATCCATTCGCCGGCGGTGATCCCGTCGTGGCGCGACCTCCAGCCGGAAGGCCCCTATCTCACCTCGCTGTTCGCGAAGCCGCTGCCGGCGGCCGTCCACTACACGCTGCTGTTCGGTCATCTCTCCGGCGAGGGCATGGTCGGCGAGCCGACCGACGGGACCATCCTGGTATCGAGCCAGCTGCGCGCCGAGGCCCAGCAGGATGCGGCGCTGGTCATGGGTTTCGACGAAAGCCACGCGGGCATCCTCTCCTCCCCCAAGGTAGTTAGCGAAGTACAGCGGGTGTTCGCCGCGGGCGTGGACGGCACGGCGCCCGGCGGCACCCTGCATCTCGACGTGCGGCCCGCCGTCGACGGATTGCAGGCCGCCGGCATCTCGACGCTGGTGCTGCGCCGACTGGATGGCGACCGCGCAGAAGACAGCGAGGATTTCACGCTGCCGGTGACCGATCTCCACGCGGGCGCGAAGCTGGGTCCGCTGCCGCCCGGTGAATACGAGGTGCGGCTGGCGACGGCGGCATTTCGTGCGCGACCCGATCGGCAGCGCCTGCGGATCACTCCCGGCGGCGTCACCAGCATCCACTTCGACCTCGCACCGGACGGCGTGATCATCGGCGAAGTGGTGGCGCAGTCGGACCGCGTGAATCGTCCCGCGGGAAGTTACCAGCGAGCCGAGAATGCGATCCAGGCGGATGTCATCCGTCTTCAGAACGCGTCGGTATCGCGTGAGCTCGTTCCGCAGCCGGCGGCGCGTGGCGCGCTGCTCGAGGCGTATCTCGATGGGCGCGATGCGGCGGCGAATCAGTTGTTTTGTTTTCTGGGATTGCCGGCGGGGGAGTACCAGCTCACGGTGGAGGCGCGCGGGTATGAGACGTCTACGTCCACCTACTCGGTCGAGCCGGGGCGGTATGCGGTGATGCCGCCGGTGGTGATGAGGAGGAGTGGGCCGGGGAGCCATAGGATGGCGCCGCGGTAGTGCAAAAGTGTCGAAGGGGTCTTGGTTTTGGGGGCCGGGGGTGGGAAAGAGCCGGTAGCTGGGGTCGAATGGCACTTCGTCAGATAAGGGTGCGTTTGGCCACGAGGGTGAGATTGCTCGCAGCGGGGGACCGCTGCTCGCCCCTCGCTGACGCTCGGGGCCGGCTTCGCGAAGCGAAGCTGGCCAACTTTGCTCTGCAAAGTTGTCGAACTCGACACATTCATTGCACGTGAGTTCGAATCTCACGAAGTGTGGGAGCACGGAAGAATGGCGGAGAGGGTGAGATTCGAACTCACGTGCCGGAATTACCCGACCATCCGATTTCGAGTCGGCGCCGTTATGACCGCTTCGGTACCTCTCCGCGCCAGTCCCCAATTCAGCGTCGAAATTAGGGCCGTCCCACGAGGGGCGCGTATTCTAGCCGAACGATGACCAGAGCCAAGGGGCTGAAAATCGAAGGCCGTCGCGGGTTTCTGACCCTGGGCCTCGCCGTTCTGGGCCTTCCCCTGGCAGCGGAGGCCGGCGCACCCGCCAAACCCGCGGCGAAATCCGCGGCCAAGCCCGCCCCACAGCGCGCCCGCCTGCCGCGCCGGCTGGCGGCAGATTTCCACAATCACATCGATACCCGCCTGCCCCACCTGCGTGCCCCGTTCGAAGCGGCGGCCCGGGACACGGGCCTCAGCTGGCGGGTACTGGCCGCACTGGGTTACCAGGAGTCGCGTTGGCGCCCGGCGGCGGTGTCACCCCGCGGGGCGCAGGGCGTGATGATGCTCATGCCCCAGACCGCCAAGAAAATGGGGGTGAACAATGTGTTCGCCCCGGACGAGAACATCCTCGGCGGCGCGCGTTACCTCGCGTACATGAAGGAACGCATCCCGCAGCGCATCCGCGACCCCGACCGCACCTGGATGGCGATGGCGGCCTACAACATCGGCATCGGCCATCTCGAGGACGCTCGCATCATCACGCAGATGCGCAAGAAGAACCCCGACCGCTGGTCCGACGTACGCGCCAACCTGCCGCGGCTCTCCGATCCGCACTGGCATTCGCGCGTGAAGCGCGGCTATGCAAATGGCAGCGAGACCGTGCAGTTCGTCGAGCGTGTCTCGCAATTCGCCGCCATCCTCGAAACCCGCGTGCCCGATTCGGCCGTCGCGCAGTCCTCCAAGTCGCGCTGACCGGTTTGTGACGCAGGCACCTCGGGGATTCCCGGGTCCCTGCGTCAAGGCGGTGCGTGCGTGGCCGATACAGCCCGTATGCAGACGAATCCCCTGCCTGTCGCGGTGGGGCCCCTGGCTGACGCCGCGCGTTTTTCGCCCTCGGCGTCGCTGTATGGCCGCAGCCGAGAAACGCACGCCCTGTCGATGGCGTTCCGCCGCGCGGCGGCGGGCGGCGCCGAGCTCGTGGTGCTGTCCGGCCCCGCGGGCATCGGCAAGACCACGCTGGTCCAGCGGATGCGCGCGCCACTCGGCCAGCAGCTCGGGTATTTCATCAGCGGCAAGTTCGACCAGCTGCAGCGCGACGTGCCATTCAGCGCCATCGTCGCCGCGCTGCACGACCTGGTGCGCCAGGTTTCCACGGAGAGCCAGGCGCAGACGCGCGCGTGGCGCGACGCCATCGTCGGCGCGGTGGGGCGCAACGGCCGCGTGATCACCGAAGTGGTGCCGGCGCTCGAACGCATCATCGGACCGCAACCGCCGCTCGCGCCGCTGGAACCGGCCGAATCGCAGAACCGCTTCAACCACGTGTTCCAATGTTTCCTGCAGGTGTTCTGTCGCGAGAACCGGCCCCTCGTGGTGTTCCTCGACGACATGCAGTGGGCGGATCCCGCGAGCCTGCGCCTGCTGACCTCGCTGCTGGCGGGCGCCGGGACCCATTCGTTGCTGATCATCGCCTCGTGTCGTGACAACGAAGTCGTGGCGACTCATCCGTTCGCGCTCGCCATCAAGGAGCTCGAGCGGCGCAGCGTGCCGGTCAACACCATCCAGCTGAATCCGCTCGGCTGGTCGGACATCGCGCAATTCCTGTCCGATTCGTTCCAGGTCGATGGCGACACCGCCGGACCACTGGCCGAGACGCTGCGCGAGAAAACCGGTGGCAATCCCTTCTTCCTGCGCCAGTTCCTGCAGACGCTGCAGGCCGAAGGCCTGCTGAACTTCGACGCGACCCAGGACGCGAGTCGCTACGACCTCACGAAGGTCCGCGCGCTGGCCATCACCGAGAATGTGGCCGATCTGATCGCACAGAAACTCAGCCGCCTCGACCCCGCCACGCAGCGCATCGTTTCCTGCGGCGCCGCCATCGGCAACCGCTTCGCGATCGACGTGCTCGCGAGCGTCGCCGAGTGCACGCCGGCACGCGCGCAGTCGCTGCTGGACGCCGCGCTCCGCGAGAACCTGCTGGTCCGCCACGAGCACGACGCCATCGGTCATTTCGTGTTCCAGCACGATCGCGTGCAGCAGGCGGCCTACGCGCTGGTGCCGCCCGCCGCGCGTCCGGCACTCAATCTGACCATCGGCCGCACGCTGCTCGCCGCCGCGGGCGAAGAAGCGCCCGGCCCGGTGTTCGAGATCGTCAATCACATGAACCAGGGCATCGCGCTCATCGAAAGCCGCACCGAGCGGTTGCGGCTCGCGAAGCTCAACCTGCTGGCCGCCACGCGCGCGCGCAATTCCACCGCGTATGACCTCGCGACGCGCACCTGCCGCAGTGCCATCGAACTACTCGGCTGGGATGCCTGGGAGGAAAACTATCCACTGGCCTTCGAGGCGCACCTGCGACTCGCCGAGTGCCAGGCCCTGCTCGCGGACTTCGAAGGCGCCTTTGCGACCATCGACAAGGCACTGCCGCATGCGCGCGCCACGGCGGATCGCGGACGGTTGCTGACCGTGCGCACGCACACCTACCTCAGCATGGGCGACATGACGGGCGCGGTGGCCTGTGGCCGCCAGGCGGCGCAGCTCTTCGGCCTCGACCTGCCCGAGCAACCCGAGCTGGTTCGCGAACGCCTGCAGCAGGAGATGGGCGCCATCATCGCGTGGATCCAGCAGCACGAGATCGAGAGCCTGCTCGAGCTGCCGCCGATGACGGATCCGGACCGCGTGGTGCTGATGTCGCTGCTCATGCATTGCATGCCGCCTGCCTACCAGGTGAACCCGGAGCTGTTCGCGCTGATCTGCAGCAAGATGGTCAGCCTCTCGATCGAGCACGGCAATTGCCCGATGTCCGCCAAGGGATATGGCTCCTTCGCCGCCATCCTGAGCGGCATCGTCGGCAATTTCCGGGACGGCGATCGCTTCGGCAAACTCGGCGTGGATCTCTCCGAGCGGCTCAACGACGTGGCAGTGCGATCCGCCTGTCACTTCACGTGGGCCTGCTTCGCCTCCGCCTGGGTGCGCCCCATCGACGAGAGCATCGCCGTGTTCCGCGAGGGCGCGCGCTGGGGCCTCGCGAGCGGCGACCATCCCCATGCCGCTTACTGCGCGTCGCTCGTGCTGGCCAACGTGATCATGCGCGGTACGCCGCTCGCGCCGACGCGCGCACAGGCCGACGAGGCGCTGACGCTGGTCTCGCGCATCGGTGACGCCACCAACATCGCGCTGCTGCGCGCGCGGCGCCGGTTCGTCGACTGGCTGCACGTGCCGACTTCCGGCCGCACGCTCGACAACGACGACTTCAATGAGTCCGCGACGCTGTACGAACTGCAGGCCACGAGCGTCAGCAAGAGCATGCTGGCGCACTACCAGTCGGTGCGCCTGATGTATCGCTTCTTCGATGGCCAGTACGCCGAGGCCTGGAAGATCTCCAAACAGCTCGACGAACTGCTGGTGTTCGTGCCGGGAATGATGACCGTCGTCGAACACGCCTTCTTCCAGGGCCTGACTGCGAGCCTGCTGTGGAACGAAGCGGCCGTGCCCGAACGTGCCGCTTACGAAGCCTGCATCGAGGCACGCTTGCGGTCGATGGAGACCTGGGCCACGCATTGCGCCGAGAACTATGCGCCGCTGCATCTCACGCTGTCGGCCGAGCTGGCGCGTGTCCGCGGCACCGTGGACGCGGGCGCGTACGAAAGAGCCATCACCGCCGCGCAGGCCAGTGACTTCCCGCACGTCGAGGGCATCGCCTGCGAGCTCGCCATGCGTCACTTCGCGGGCAGCGACGCGGCGCTCGCGGGTGCGATGCGCGAGCGCGCCAGGGCCGCATACCGCGCCTGGGGCGCGGTACGCAAGGCCGATTCCCTCTAGCAAATTCGGCTGATCAGAGCTTGCGGATCTTGATGCTGCGATAACTCACGGCATCGCCGTGGTCCTGCAGCAGGATGTGCCCCTTCGGCGCCTCGCCAAAACCCGGCGTCGCCTTGAACTTGCTGGCGGCGACGTGCGCGCGGAAATCCTCCGAGCCGCGCTTGAACTCCAGCACCTTCACCTCGTTGAGCCAATGCTCCACGGTGCCGTCGGCGCGCGCCACGATGCGCGCATGCTGCCAGGCACCGACCACGGGCTTGATGCCCACGTTGGTCATGAGCTTGCCGCGCGGCAGGATGTCGTACAGCGAGGCCAACGTGCGATTGCCGTCGATGCCGAGCTTCGCGTCGGGATGCCGTTCGTCGTCGAGGATCTGGTACTCGAGACCCAGCGGCGCGTTGCTGGCCGGGTCGTGCGCCGCGGTCAGGTAGTAGAAGATGCCGCTGTTGGCGCCTTCGCTGACCTTGAAGTCCATCTGCAGCTCGAAGGCATCGAACTGCTCGTCGGTCATGATGTCGCCGCCGCCGCCTTTCGACTCGACCGCGAGCTCGCCATTGGCCATGGACCAGCCCTTCGCGGGGAACGCTCCACTGTTGTTGCCCTGGGCGCTGTGCCAGCCCTTGCCGGTCTTGCCGTCCCACAAGAGCCGCCAGCCCTGCGCCTTCTCCTCGGGGTCGAGGTTGTTAGGCAGGTTGTTGCGGATCATGACGCCCATCGGCGGCATGCGCTTCAGGTTCGTGGTCTGGATATTGATGTTCTTCCAGGTGGTGGTGCGGCCCGCGTCCTCGGGCTTGTCGATGGAATGCACCTGCAGGCCGATGAAGCCGGACGGCGTCGCGGCGTCGATCACGTCTGCCACCGGCTTCTGGTTGATCCACACGCGCAGCCGCGGGCCGATCGCCTCGATGCGGTAGTGATTCCACTCGCCGAACTTGTACAGCGACTTGGCCTCCGGGTTCATTTCGCCGGTGCTGAACCAGCCGCGCTGCGCCTCCTCATAGATGTGACCGCTCCACTGGCGCGGCGAGGGATCGATGTCGGCCTGGTAACCATGCACACGGCCGTTCTCGAACTCCGGCGTCGAGAGCGAACGGAACTGCACGCCCGAGTTGGTCGGGCCCACGTCCTGGCGCACGTCGAAGTCGAGGATGAAGTCGCCGAAGGTCTTCTCGGTCACCAGGAAGCTGTTGGGCACACCGGGCCGCGACGAGCCGACGATGGTGCCGTCGACCACCTTGTAGTCGGCGCCACCGCCGAGCGTCTTCCATCCGTTCAGGGTCTTGCCGTCGAACAGCGGCGTGCCCGCCGGTTTGTCGGCAGCGCCAGCCATCGTGGTCACAAAGAGCGCACACAGCGCGATCGAAGTCCGCATTCGAATCCCCCGTTTGAGCTGAGCTATTTCTTCGGCGACGTGGCTTCTACCTGGATGGCGAGATTCACCTTCATGTCGAAGCCGAAATTCTTGCCCCAGGTGATGCCGAAGTCTTCGCGATTGATGGTGCCATGCGCATCCGCGCCGCAGAGCTCCTGGCCCTGCTTCATCGGGTGCGCCTTGCACTTGAACGATTTGATGGTGAGCACCACCGGCTTGGTGACGCCGTGCAGCGTGAGGTCGCCCTGCACTTCGGTCGGCGCGCCATTCGCAAACTTGGCGAGCCTGCCCTTGTACTGCGCGGTCGGAAATTTTTCGACGTCGAGGAATTCGCCCGTTTTCAGATGTTTGTCGAGATCGGGAACACCGGTCAGCACCGTGGTCGTGTCGATGGTGACATCGACGGTGCCGGTCTTTGCCTCGCGATCCAGCACGATGGTGCCGCCGGACGCGGTGAACATGCCGCGCCACACGGAGACGCCGCCGAAGTGATCGGCCTCGAAGGACGGGTGGGTATGCCTGGCGTCGACTTCGTAGGTGACCGGCGCCGCGAGCGCGGCCGCGCTGACACCCAGGCAAATGACGACAGCGGTGCGAATCGATGCGCGCATGGGGGTACTCCCAGACTGGAACTCCAGCGAGGTGCCGGACGCTAACACAAACCCCGGAGACGGGCCTCGGCTATGTCGGCTCGCGCCTACGTGCGGTGAAGAAGGCATTGAGCATCCGGGCGCTGTCTTCCATGAGCACACCGCCGAACACGTCCACGCGATGATTCATCGAGGGCAGCGTGAATACATTCGTGGTGCTGCCGGCCGCACCCGCCTTCGGATCCCAGGCGCCGAACACCAGTCGCGCGACGCGCGCATGCACGATGGCCGACGCGCACATCACGCAGGGTTCCAGCGTCACGTACAACGTGGTCCCGCCGAGGCGGTACGAGCCCATGGCTTTGCCGCCGGCGCGCAAGGCTTCGATCTCGGCGTGTGCCGTGGGGTCGTGGGCCGCGATCGGACGATTCGCCGTCACGGCCAGGATGGCGTCTCCCTGCACGAGCACCGCGCCTACCGGCACCTCGCCCGCGTCCTCGGCACCCCGTGCCGCCTCGAGCGCGAGGCGCATGAAGTCGATGTCGCTGCGAAGTGCCATGCGGGCCGCAAACTACCACGCATCGGGGGTGCGCCGGTGGTGTCCTGCCGGAATGCGCCGCCCGCATCCGCGACATCGGCCGACAGTTCCGCCACGTGCCGCTTGCGACAGTGCGGGCATGGCAACCCGCATCGGCATTTCCGGCTGGCGCTACGAGCCATGGCGGAAGATCTTCTATCCCTCCGACCTCGCGCAGCATCGCGAGCTCGAGTTCGCCTCGCGCGCGTTTCCGAGCATCGAGATCAACGGTTCGTTCTACTCGCTGCAATCGCCCGCGAGCTGGGCGGCGTGGTACGCGGCGACTCCGAAGGACTTCATGTTCAGCGTGAAGGGGCCGCGGTACATCACCCACATCCTGCGGCTCAAGGGCATCGTCAAACCCATGGCGAACTTCTTCGCCTCCGGCGTGTTCCACCTGCGCGAGAAATTCGGGCCCATCCTCTGGCAGTTCCCGCCGCACTTCCATTACGACGCCGGCCGCTTCGAGGAATTCTTCGAGCTGCTGCCGCGCGACACCGCGCAGGCACTCAAGCTCGCGCGGCGGCGCGATGCGCGCATGCACGGCCGCTCGGTGTTGTGCATCGATGCGAACCGTGAGCTGCGGCACGCGGTCGAGATCCGTCACCAGAGTTTCGTGAACGAGGAATTCGTCGCGCAGCTGCGCCGCCACCGGGTGGCGCTGGTGGTCGCCGACACCGCCGGCAAATGGCCGTACCTCGAAGACGTCACGGCCGACTTCATGTACCTGCGTCTGCACGGCGACAAGGAGCTGTACGCCAGTGGTTACACCGAGGCAGCGCTCGATGCCTGGGCCGACCGCATCCGCGCCTGGAGCCGCGGGCGCGAGCCACGCGATGCCAAACGCGCCGGCGGCGCCGCCCGCGCGGCGAAGTCGCGCGACGTGTTCTGTTATTTCGACAATGACATCAAGGTGCGAGCGCCCTTCGATGCCGATCGTCTCATGCAGAAGCTCGGCCTCGAGCGTACCGACACCTCGTTCCGGTTCCCGCATCGGCGCGCGCTCAAGAACATCCGTCCCGTGACGCCGTTGCCGCCGTTCCGCTGGCGCTTCCCGCGCTCGGGCGCGGTCAGGAAGCCAGCGCGAGGCTGACGACGCCCGCGACGATCAGCGCGGCGCCGGCCACCCGCCAAGGCCCCGAGGATTCCTGCAGCAGCCGCGAGCCGAACCACGCGCCCACGAGAGTCGAGAGCTCGCGCGCCGGCGCCACGTGGCTCACGGGTGCGAGCCGCATCGCGAACAACACCAGGATGTATCCCAGCGGTCCCAGCACGCTCACGATGATCACGGGCCTTCGGTACTCGCGCGCCTCGCGCGCGAGTCCGACGCGATCCCGCCACGCACGCGGCGCCAGCACCAGCATGCGGAACAGGTTGCCGGCGAAATCGATGACGAACGGCGAGATCAAGAGCACCTTCACGGCCCAGCCATCGTTGAGCGTATACGCGGCGATGAACGCCCCGGTCAGCAGGCCATGGAACACGCCGCGACCGGGCGCGCGCTCATGGTGACCGACGAGACCCGCCACGAGCAGGATGCCGCCGACGATCAACACCAGTCCGATCATCGACTGCGTCGTTGGCGACTCCCCTAACAACAACGCCGCGCCGATGAACGACAGCAGCGGACCGGTGCCGCGCGCGATCGGGTAGACCACCGACAGGTCAGACACGCGGTAACCCCGCTGCAACGACAATGAATAAAGGAGATGCAGCACCGACGTCCCGGCCAGCGACAACCAGTGGCGCGCTTCGAACTGCGGGCGCTCCACCCAGAGCACGGCCAGCACGACCGGCCCGTAGATCAGCACCGATCCGGCCGAGAACAGCCAGACGAAGTGGCGCGAATCCGCGGCGTGTTTCGCGGAGAGATTCCAACAGGCGTGCGTCACCGCCGCGAGCAGCACCAGGCACAGGGCTAACAGGGTCATGGGGTCGCGGAGTTTGCCTAACTCCTTGATACGGAAAATGTCATTTCGGCCATCGAAAATCGGTATTGACACCGGTTTCCGATCAAACGAACATCAAAAGCAATCAAAGACGATCATTATTGATCGCAAGAACATGGGAGATCGATGCGGCGTGGGGTCAGCGCACGCATCGAAACAAAGAAACATTCCGCCCAAGGGCGAGGACACGCGTCTTCAGCGTTCGGACGCGTGCGCCAACAGCTGCAACGCAAAAAAAGATTGCACTCGGGGGAGAGCAAGATGCGACAGAAGAAGCCTCTGCGGAACAAGAGCCCGATCATTGGCCTGACCACGGGCCTCGCGATCCTGGTGAGTTCGCCCGCCACGTTCGCGCAGGCAGCCGAGCAGCCCAGGCAATCGACCGACCCTCAGGATGCGAAGCAGACGACTTCCGAGGAAGTCGAGACCGTGGTGGTGCGCGGCGCGCGTGCGTCCCAACGGACCTCGATGGACCGCAAGAAGCACGCCGCGACGGCCGTGGATTCCATCGCCGCCGAGGACGTCGGCAAATTCCCCGATCAGAACGTCAACGAAGCGATTTCCCGCATCGCGGGCGTCGCGCTCGATCGCGGTGACAACGGCGAAGGCTCGGGCATCTCGGTGCGCGGCACCACTGCCGACATGACCCGCGTCGACATCGACGGCATGACGGTCCTGAACACCAACGGTGCCCTGGCGGGTGGCACGGGCGCCGGCGGTGGCCGCGTGGCCGACCTGCGCGAATTGCCCTCCGCCATCATCAAGACCATCGACGTCTACAAAGGCACCACGGCGGCGATGACCGAAGGCTCGCTCGCCGGTTCGGTGCACATCGAAACGCGCAATGGTCTCGACTTCGACAAACCTTTCTTCCAGTTCTCGACCGACGGCCAGCGGAATTCCATCTCCGAAAACCTGACGCCGAGCGGCGGCATCATCTTCGCCAACAGTTTCGGCGAGGACCGACGCTTCGGCGTCTTCGCCAGCATCAACTACTCCGAATTCGAGACCACGACGGACCTGCAGCAACCGCAGACATCGGGCAATGCCGGCCCTGCGCGCAATGCCGATTTCGACCAGTCGCCGGAAAAAACCTTTACGTACGATCCGGCCCTCGTCGATCCCACCGCGACCGCCGGCAACTTCCGCGTGTTGGGGCCCAACGGTTACTCATCGCTGTCGCCCATTGAAATCCTCGCGAGATCCGCCGCGGCCAAGTCGCCGGCGGATTGCCTCGCGGCCTTTCCGGCCCTGAACCAGGCGCAACTGAATACCGTCCTGGCGGGTGACCAGGTGCTCGGCTCCGTGACGACGCCCGCCGCCACCCAGGCAGCCAACCGCACCGCGGCCCAGTTGGAGCAGACCAACGAACTGCAGACCTGTCTGAACCAGTGGAACGACTACGCGCCTTCGCTCATCCGTTCACTGCCACGCAGCACCGACGAGACGAGATACTCGGGCCAGTTCCGGTTCGACTTCCGGGTGAACGACGACACCAAGGTCTATGCCGCCTATCAAAGAGCGGACCGCCATTCCACCAGCATCGACAACACGCTGAATCTCGGCAGCCCGGCCTATAACCAGGCAGCCAGCTTTTCGCAGCCCGCCATCACCGCGGGTGCGCCGGACACGAACGCGTTGATCGCACCGCGCACGGTCTTCACCGGACTCGGCTACAGCTTCAACAACACCGGACTCTGCGGCGCTCCCACGATCAGCGGCACGGGCACGGCGCAAACCACCCGGGGCTGCGGCGTCGCGAGCGACATGACGAATGTCGTGGTCGATGACAGCCACCACGTCACCTCGTTCCACCTGAACGACGCGAACGCGAACATCGACGCGATCAATTACGACACGGACATCGAAACCTGGAACTGGCAGACGGGACTCAACTTCGAGCGTGACAACGTCAAGATCGATCTGATGTACGGCGATTCGGGCGCGACCTACCAGCGCGCCCAGCTTCGCACCGCGGTGAACTACACCTACGGTGCGGTCGACGCGCACATCACGCCGTCCGGTCTCTGGAGTTACACACTGCCGGAAGGGCTCGACCTGGCGTCCTTGCCTTATGCATCGCTCGGACCCGTGGTCAATCGCGCGGTGTCCAACGCCACCAATGTTCAAGCGGGGTCGCCCGCCTACACGGCTGCGCAGGCGGCGCAGTGGGGCAACAACTTCACACTCACCTGGCGTCCGGCGATGACCGATGACGCCGAGAAGCAGTACAAGGCGGACTTCACCGTCGACGTGCAGGAGAAGCTTCCGTTCCTGGCCAGCTTCCAGACCGGCTTCCAGCGCCGCGATCGCGAAGGCAATGGTTGGGGCGGCGGTGGCTACACCGTGCGGCCCGGCACCGGCAACGTGGGTGCCGCGGGATACGTCGCGCCCGTCGTGGTCCCGACCGAAAATCTCACCGTCAATTACCGCTCGTGCATGCCGACGGCGACGTCCACGCAGCCCTGCCAATACGGGTACGTCCCCGGCACCACGGTGGGCACCAACAACAGTCCCGTCGCCAACCTGAACAACACCCTGTTCGGGACGATGACGTTCACGCCGACGGAGCTCGACACCCTGATCAAGAGCGCGCTCTACACCAAGGACTATCCATTCCTCGGTGACTATCCGGACAAGGGCGACATCATGACCAGCTGGCCGTACATCGATCCGGCCGTCATCGCCGCGGGCATTCCCGACCAGGTGTTCGACTACCACTGCATGAAGAAGTGCACGGCCAGTGACGGCCAGGTCTACGAGCAGCAGCACTTCGCCTACAACGAAGTCACCGACGCCGCGTACTTCATGCTCAACTTCGACCAGGAACTGCCAGCGAACATGCGTATCGATGGCAACGTCGGCACGCGCCTGGTCATCACCGACGTGCAGGCCACGGGTTTCATGACGCTGTCCCACACGGCGGTGAGCGCGGGCTGGAGCCCGATCACCAACCCGGGCGCCGTGACCACCACGAGCGTCGCGATGAATACGACGCTCACGGACGACACCAAGGACTGGCTGCCGGCGCTGAACCTCAACTACTGGTTCACGCCGGAGATCGTGCTGCGCTACTACCAGGGCAAGGTGTTGTCGCGTCCACCCGCGGCCAATCTGCTGCCCTCGGGAACGTGCACCGTCGACGATCGCAACAGCGCCGACGTCAATGGAACATCCGACGCTCCGAACACCTGCACCGGGCGCGTCGGCAATCCGGCCCTGAAACCGTTCAAGGGTGACAACAAGAACCTGTCGGTCGAGTGGTATCCCACGGAAGACCTGATGTTCTCCGTCGCGCACTATCGCAACAAGATCATCACGGGCGCGCCGATCAACGCGAACATGCCGGCCTCGAACCTGTTCGGCGGCAGCGATGCGGTCGATCCGGTGACCGGCCGGCCGCTCGCGGACCTGGACTTCACCTATCCGTCGTACATCAATGGTCCGTCGGGCACGCAGCTCGGCATGGAATACACGGCGAAAGTGGCGTTCACGTTCCTGCCCTGGATCTTCAAACACACCGGCGTGGACCTGAACTACTCCGAGCTGGACTTCGAGGATTTCGCGACCTCGAAGGATTTGATGACCGGCGTCTACAACCCGCCGGAAAAGCAGCGCTCGTACTTCAAGAACTTCACGCTGTGGTACGACGACGGCAAGTTCAACGCGCGTGTCGCTTACCAGGGCCAGTCGGAGTTCTTCGACTTCATCTCGTCGTGCTCGAATGCCATCAACAATTACCCGACGTCATTCGCGCAATGCCCGGGCCAGACGATCCGGACGCCCTACAACCCGGGTGGCACTAACTTCCGCGACGCCACGGCATTCTGGGATCTCAAGCTGAGTTACCAGTTCACCGACAACTGGAGTGCATTCCTCTCGGGACGCAACATCACCCGCGAGCTCACCTACCGCACCGTTCAGCCACACAACACTTATTCCGACGGGGCGCCGACCCTCGAGCAGATGAGTTATGGCGGCGCACGTTGGCAGGTTGGATTGACCTGGCAGTACTGACGGGTGTTGCAAGGGCGCGCCGGCCCCCTGTCGGCGCGCCCTGTTCTTTTCCGCCGATATTCCGGCCGGGGCCGATGTGCTAAAAGCTGCGGCCTATGGCGGAAAAGATGCTGGACGCGCGCTGGCACGACTGGTTGCGCGACAACATGAAACTGGGCTGTGACCTGCTCGAGCTCATGAACACGCTGCGGCAGGCCGGCTTTTCCGACGACGCCATCGCGGCCGGTCTCGATGCCGTGCGCCCCACGGGCGATGCCTTCTCCGAAGGTGTGATGGATCCTCCGCCGCTGATCCGCCGCATGCCGGCCAACCTCAAGCGTTTCGACCATCCCGAAGTCGAGCTCTACACGCTGGAGAACTTCCTGAGCCGCAAGGAATGCGAAAAGCTCGTGGCGCTGATCGGCCATCACCTGCGGCCGTCGACCGTGTCTTATGACAACGGCGACAAATATTTCCGCACCAGCCAGACCTCGCACCTCTCGCACCTGAAGAGCCCGGCGGCGGTCGGAATCGACGACAAGATCTGCCGCACGCTCGGCATCCGCGTGGCGTACTCCGAGGGCATCCAGGCCCAGCGCTACGATGTCGGCCAGCAGTTCAAGCCGCACTGGGATTACTTCGAGCCCGGCACCAAGGAATACCTGCGTTTCGCGGGCACGCGCGGCAATCGCACCTGGACCTTCATGGTCTATCTCAACGAAGGCATGGAAGGCGGCGGCACCCGCTTCACCGAGCTCAATCACACCTTCCAGCCGAAGACCGGCCTCGCCGTGCTCTGGAACAATCTCAAGTCCGACGGCACGCCGAATCCTTTCACCAAGCACAGCGGTGAACCGGTGTTGTCCGGCCACAAGATCATCATCACCAAGTGGTTCCGCGCCATCGGCGAGGGACCGGTGTTCCACGAATAGCGCGATGCGCGTAGCCATTGCCGGCGGCGGCA
>DATEII010000174.1:0-5321 GCA_035279135.1 Steroidobacteraceae bacterium | reverse complement strand
CGCGCTGATGAGCCAGCGCAAGCTCGTGGCCGAAGTGCAGCTCGGCACGAGTTATCACCCGGACGTCGGGCTCGACGGGGTCGGCGATGTGCTCGCCGAAGGCGTGGTGCAAGTGCTGTCACGTGCGGGCATCGACGCCTCGCAGATCGCGCATGCGTTCTTCGGCTTGCCCGCATACGGCGAGGACAACCAGGCGACACCCGTCTTGCGCGCCCTGCCTGCCACCATCCTCGGCCACGAGCGCTACACCTGCGACAACGACATGGTGTGCGGCTGGGCCGGATCGCTGGGCGCGGAAGACGGCATCAACGTGGTCGCGGGCACCGGATCGATCGGTTATGGGCAACGGCGCGGCCGCGCCGCGCGCGCCGGCGGCTGGGGCGAGGCGTTTTCCGATGAAGGCTCCGCCTACTGGATCGCGATGCAGGGCCTCAACGCCTACTCGCGCATGAGTGACGGGCGCCTGCCGCGTGGCCCGTTGTACGCGCTCGTCAATGAGTCTCTGAATCTCGAGGACGACCTCGAGCTCTGCGCGCAGGTGTACGGCCCGGGCGCACGCTCGCGCGGCGAGCTCGCGCAGCTCTCGCCGCTGGTGGCCAAGGCCGCCGCGCTCGGTGATGCCGCCGCGCTCGACATCTATGCGCGCGCGGGCCGGGAGCTGGCGCAGATCGCCATCGCGCTGCGCGAGAAGTTAGGTTTCGAGTCGAACGAGGCCGTGAAGCTGTCGTATTCGGGCGGCGCGTTCTCCGCCGGCGACGTGCTGCTGGCGCCGTTTCGCGCAACGCTCGCGAGCGCAGGCGCTGCATTCGAGATCCGCCAGCCACTCTACGATCCGCACGTCGGCGCGGCCTTGTACGCGGCCAAGCTCTGGAACGCGACGCGCTGAATCAGTCCAGGCCCGGCGTCGGGCGCAACGTGAGCGTGCCATCGGCATCGAGTGACTGATGGCAGGCCCAGCGCACTGCATGGCGCTGGCCCTTCACGTCGAGCTCCGCCTTCACGCGCAGGCCTTTCCAGTCCGTGCCACGCGGCAGCGGAAATTTCGCCTGCCGCACCTTGCCGGGCAGCGGATAACCCGCGTCGAGTCCGCCGGCCGAGAGCACGCGGCCGGTCGCATCGAGCACGCTGACGCGCAGCACGCCGGGCACTCCGGCGATTCCATCGTTGACCAGGCCCAGGATCAGGCCGGCCTCTTCACCGGCGTCATAAGTCCACACCCAGGACGGCCGCACGCGATACCCGATCTCGCGCGCGAGGCGGTTGATCGCCTCGGGATACCGGTCGTAGTAGTTGCGCAGGCGGTCGGCGCGGATCTGGTGCCAGTTCCACAGCGAGAAGTAACCCGCGCCCACGTCGCGCACGTGCCCGATCACATTGTCCGTGAGCGTCACGCCTTCGCTGACGTGCAGGCTCTCGGGCGTGCCGTCGGAGTTCGGCACTTCCACGGTGACGCCCGTCCACGCGGGGCGATTGCCGAGCGCTTCGATCTGCTCGTTCTCGATGAAGATGGTGTCGGTGCGCAGCCAGTTGTGGCTGCGTACGGTGCGCTCGAGCAGCTCGAAGTTGCCGACGCGGCTGAAGTCCGGCTGCGTATTGGTGGCCAGCGGCGTCTTCTTCCAGCTCGCGAGCTGCCGCTCGAACATGCGCACGAACGTGGCCTCGGCGGTGGCGGAATCCGGGAACGGATTGCGCTTCTGCTCGAACGGCCAGGTGTGGCCTTCACCCCAGAAGCCGTACATCGCGGTGTCGACGTACTCGACCTGCGGGTGGCCATCGTAGGCATCGGCGAGCAATCCGGTGAGCTCGTCGAACGCGGCCTGGAACGCGGGATCGTCGTAACGCGGCTCGAAGCGCCGGCGGCCCAGCCACTCGCCCAGCTCCACCATGGGAACCTTGCGCGCGAGGAAATCCGGCATCGCCACACCCTCGACGTCGGGGTTGCTCATCATCACGCGCAGGCCGAGGCGCTTGTCGTACCGCTTCGCGAGGTCGAAGGCGATGCGCCAGTGCTCGCAGAGATCCAGGCGGCCCGGCTTGCGCTGCACGTCGCGCCAGTTAACGCGCAGGTACAGCTTGGTGCCGAGTGGATAGGAAGCCAGATCTTCCAGCAGTTTCGCGAGCGACTCGCCCGGCTTCACGGGCGGCCCCACCTCGTCGCATAGATAGGTGATGAGTCCCATGCCGTAGTTCGGCACGACCTCGCGCGAGGCCGTGGTGGCCATCACGACTTGCCAGCCCGTGAATCGCTCGGTGGGGAACGGCCCCTGGTAGAGACGGTCGGCGACCTCGGGCCCGGGACCGAAATCGAAGCGGTCGAAGTTGTGCACGGCGGCCGATCGGGCCGCCCCACCCGCCGCCAGCCCGACGACCCCTCCCGCCTTGATGAAATCCCTGCGGCGCATGGAACCTCCGAATCGAAAGATAAAGCCATGTTATGCCTATAGAAACCATAAAACGAATGTTTCTTGTACTTTCGTTTTCGTTCTTCTACGATGGCCGCGCGGGTCATCCACAGGGCTCGCTTTTCCCAGAGGTTCGTCCATGTCACGTACCCACTCCAAACAGGCACCGCTGTTCATCCTCGGCGCCCTGCTCAGCTCCACCTCGTGGTCCCAGCAAGCTTCCGAACCCGACGCGCTCGACGAAGTCGTGGTCACGGGCACCCGCGCCGCACTCGCGGAATCGCTGGATCGCAAGCGCGACTCGCAGGTGGTGCAGGATTCCATCGTGGCCGAAGACCTCGGCCGCTTCCCCGACGCCAACGTCGCAGACTCGCTCTCGCACATCACCGGCATCACGCTGGTGCGCACGCGCGGCGGCGAAGGCCAGTACGTCAACGTGCGCGGACTCGGCCCCGGCTTCAGCATCGTCACGCTGAACGGGCGCATCCTCGCGACCGACGGTGACGGTCGCGACTTCGCATTCGACGTGTTGCCGTCCGAAGTCATCTCGGGCGCCGACGTCTACAAGTCCGCCCTGGCCAACAACCTCGAAGGCAGCATCGGCGGCTCGATCAACCTGACTTCCGCGCGGCCGCTCGATCGCGCCGGCCTGCAGACCTCGCTGTCCATCGAAGGCGACTACAACGACTTCTCCGAGGACACGGGCTACAAGGCCAGCGGTGTGTTCAGCAACACCTTCGCCGACGACACCATGGGCGTGATGATCACGGCCGTCTACCAGGACGACGAAGTGCGCTCGGACGCCGTGCAGGAGTTCTCGATCAATCCAGATTCACCCGGGGAGTTCGATGCCAACGGCGACGGCGTGATCTCCGACGACGAGAGCGCGTTGTTAGGCCTGTGCTGCACCAGTTTCGGCGCGCGCATCCAGCAGAAGCAGCGCAGTGGGGTCACGGCCGTGTGGCAGTGGAAGGTCAATGACACCTTCAGCATGAGCCTGGACGGGCTGTTCACGCGCCTCAACGCGCCAACCGTGGGTTATCACCAGTCTTACTACGTCGAGGACTCGATCCTCGATGAGGACACCGGCACACACCGCTGGAGCGACGTCAGCATCGATGACCACTGGGTCACGGGCATGACGGTGGCCGAGCTCGTGCCGGAGCTCTCGACCATCACCGAGCATCGCGTGGTCGACACCACGCAGTTCGGCTGGAATGGCATCTGGCAGCCCACCGACAAGCTCACGTTCAAGGGCGACATCTACCGCTCGAAGGCCGAGCGCGATTCCGGCGGCAAGGACACCTGGGTGGTGTCCGGCATCGCGGGCAGCCACGTCGGCCGCGTCGACATGAACCGCAATGCATTGCCGGACATCAGTGTGACGCTCGAGGACGGCCGCGACTATGCGACCGCGCTCCAGGACGAGGAGCTCGGCGACGCGGACTTCGGCCTGCACTACATCGGCCTCTCGGGCACCGACGTGACCGACGAGGTCACCGGCATCACGCTCGATGGCGAGTTCGCGCTCGATCGCGGCGCGTGGCATTCACTGCAGTTCGGCGTGGCTGCGACCGAACGCACCAAGGTGCGCAACACCATCGAGAACGACACCAATGGCGGCTCGTGCCAGTACTGCAACATGTACGCGACCACGTTCGAAAGTCTCGGCGCACACGTCGTGCATCCGCTGTCGTTGCCCAACTTCATGCGCAATGGCGGCGGCCACCACCCGCAGCGCTTCGTGAAGTTCGACGTCAAGGAATACCTGAACGCATTGCAGGCGCTGGACGGCCAGCCGGTGCTCGATGAAAACGGCGATCCGACCGGTGCCGTGTTCGACCACACGCTCACGGCGCCGGAGTTCAATCCCGTGCAGTCGTACGACGTCGAGGAAGACACGCTGGCCGCGTACCTGAACGCCAACTTCAAGACTGATACATGGTTCGCGAACCTGGGCCTGCGCTGGGTGACCACGGACACCACGGCGAAGACGGCCGTCGATGCCATCCTGTTCGTCGATGATCCGACACCGGGCGTGCCCACCTCGAGCCCCGACGTCACCTACAGCCCCGCCGAACCCCTCGAGCAGAAGGGCAGCTACAGCAAACTGTTGCCGTCGCTCAATGTCGGCTACTGGCTGCGTCCGAACCTGGTGTTGCGCGGCGCCGTGGCGCGCACGATGACGCGGCCCTCGTTGAACCAGCTCGCGCCCACGCGCACCGACAACACGCTCGATCGCACCTTCGCCGTGTTCTACGACGGCAACGCGGACCTGCAGCCCGTCGAAGCGGACCAGGCGGATCTCTCGGCCGAATGGTATTTCGCCGAGAAGTCGGTGCTCAGCGGCGCGGTGTTCTGGAAGGACATCAGCGGCTTCATCACCACCGAGCTCGAGGAGAACGTCGACATCGGCGTGGTCGGCAGCGTCGGCGGTGCAGCGCCCGCGCCCATCCTCTACGACGTGAGCCGGCCCATCAACGGCGACAAGGCCAAGGTGTGGGGACTCGAGTTCGGCCTGCAGCACTTCTTCAGCAATGGTTTCGGCGTGCGCGCCAACTACACGTTCACGGACACCAAGGCCTATGTCGATGGCGTGCACGTCGGTGATCTCGAAGGTGTCTCCGAGTCCGCGTATTCGGTGGCGCTGATGTTCGAGAACGAGCGTTGGGACGCGCAGGTGGCCGCGGATTACAGCGGCCCGTATCTCGAAGTGGCGGATGCGGTGGCCGGTCTCTCGCAGACGGCGGATCCGATCACCTGGGTCACGGCCTCGGTGCAGTACAAGGTCAGCGACTCGTTCGCGGTGTCGCTCGAAGGTCGCAACCTGCTCGACGAGTACTACTTCGCGACGCTCGGGCGCGCCGACATGCTGGCCGGATTCGAAACCTGGGGACGCTCGGTACTGCTGAGTGCCAC